>CAYXMV010000008.1:0-32955 GCA_964466235.1 uncultured Muribaculaceae bacterium
AAGAGCGGAACTCGAAGCGTGGCTTCGATATTTCGCCGATTTTCAATTCTGCCATAGTCTTATATTGCTTTTATTTATGTTCAATTTCACCTGTCTTTTCACCATTTGCAGTACCCGGTGTAGGAACAGCGTATGCCCAGTCTCCAGTTGCGTCCGGAACACGTGAGAATGAAGCTTCCTTGTTTTCAGGAAGTCCTGGCTCCATAAACGGATCCGCATCCTCGCCACGCAGGAAGGTGTCAACAACAGTTCCTTCTGCATCAACCAGTTCGAACTTCACACCTTTCTTTGCAGAAAGTCCGGCATTGAAACCCTTTGCAGGATCCGGCTGGTCAGCCTCAAGCACAAGGTATGCACCGGCAGCAAGTTTTGTTCCGGCAGGCGCCACCCAGCAGTTGTCATATTTACCGGCGACATCTGTAGCATCCGATGCATACTTCCTGATCGTCCATCCGGAAAGGTCGCCCTCAGCCTCACCTGAATTCAAGAGTTCGATAAACTTCTGAGGACCGTCAGGAATCTTATTTCCGCAAAGTTCGTTGAAGAGAACCTTTGCCACCTTTGCAGGAGCAGGAGCACCTTCATTGCCTACAAGATCAGGATCCACGGACGCTCCCTCACCATTGTTTGCAGCACCAGGAGTAGCCTCAGGAGTAATCTGGAAGTAACCTGTTCCGTCCGGAATACGGCTCCACGAACCCTTGTTGTTGTCGAGTCCCTGGTCTCCCCAGGCTCCGTCACCTTTCTCACCACGCTGGAAAGTGTCGAGTTTCTTTCCGTCAGGAGCATAAAGCTCAACAATAACGCTCTTCTTTGCAGAAAAGCCTGAGCTGAATCCGTCAGGAGTCGTACCCTTTGCGCCCACAATCGCATAGAAGCCGTTTGCCGGAATCTTCATACCTTCTGCGCCAGTCCACGCGAGTTCTTCATCCTTATTGATATATACTCCCTTGAGGTCAATTTCCTGGTTGCCTGTATTATAGAGTTCCCAGAACTTCTCATTATCCTCACCTGCTCCTGAAAGCTCGTTGAGGACAAGCTTGCTGTAGTCATATACAACTTCCGGCTCTGGTTCCGGTACAAGAGCGTCAGGATTCTGCTCGTCCTTGACGCAGGATACTGCAGCCATAGTTGCAAGCGCTGCAAGTGCTAAAAATATCTTTTTCATTTTTTTGTCTTTACTAATTATTTATATATAGATCCCTCGACAAGCTCGGGACGATATTGTAACCACCAACTGATGACATCATCAGAAAGCGACCTGAAAACGAAGAGCAAGCATCTGATAGTCAACTCCACCCTTGCCTGTTGCCGCAACAACCTTGTTCGGATCCTTTGTAGGCGCTCCATTGAGGTCATATCCTACATAGCTCTTACCCTTTGCATTTGCATAACGGTCGTTGTTGTTGTACTGCCAGTTGAGGACGATCTTCACGTTCTTGGTAGGATAGTAGTTCAGACCTACGGTATAAGCCTCTCCGCTACCTCCGAAGATGTTGGTGTCAGCCACCTTGCTTGAGAAGAGCTTACCTGTATTGAAGTCAGCGTATTCATAACGGAAAGCTATCTCGAGATTGCCCCACTTGTGGTCTGAAGTCGTACGGGTATATTTAGCTCCGTCAGCGTCATAGTTCTGTGAACCGCCGAAAAGAAGCCAGCTTGCCTGTGCATACCAACCCTCCGCCCACTGGGTAGGAAGATCGTTCACAGTCCTGTCAAGATACATTCCGCGCGCGATATAAGCCGCCTCGTAGCGGAGCTGCTTCCAGTGACCTGCAAGCTCGACTGTCCATGCAAGTTCATGGTCAAGACCCTTCACATCGTCAGTATCAAGATACTTCTTGCGGTTGATGCTGGTCGAATTCCTTGAGCTGTAGCGGCCTACGAAATAACCGTCTGTGCTGGTAAGCTTAGGCTCACGATACGAAACAGCACCACCGATATGGAGAGAAAAAGTCTTTGACTTGTGGAGAGGACGGAAAACGAGCTTTCCTGTGTATGAAAGACCTTCATTGTAGCCATAATCCTTGTTACCGTCTTCCATGAGCGTAAGTTCCTCGGCACTTGCAAGCTCCGGTCCGAACACACCGGCAGAAGCCCAGATCCAGTCATGCGAATACCTGAGATTCAAACCGAGATGACGTGAAGGCGCGAGATATGTCACCATCGCACGCTCCATGAACATAAGGTAACGGGAGGTAGTGTTACGCTGAATAGAGAAGTTCTCCTTGAAGTTACCGGCCTTGATTTCGAGTCCCTCGACTCCGGTAAATGCAAGATATGCATCCTTGAGTTCAGGAAGACCGCTTGTCCAGTCTGTGTCAAGCTCACCGTACCAATTCTTGTCGAGCTGAGCCTTCACTGCAAAACGTGTACGGCGGAGACTCATTCCGTTACCGATATGGCTTGTGTTTGAAACTCCATCGAGTTCCTTCGCACAGAAATCAGGAGCACCGAAATAAACGGCACCGTCTGCCTGGATACGCACGTCAAACCACATCTTGTAGTTCGCCTTCTTGTTCTGGAACACAAGGATTCCGTCCTGCATCTGAGCCTCTACAGGGACAGACTCCACCGTCTGACCATACTGATTGACATCGAGAGCCTGATCAGCCTCTTGTGCAGCCGTCTGAGCGGATGCTGCTATTGACATCGATAATGTCAAGAGAGAGAGTAAAAATACCTTTTTCATTGTCTGTAAGGTTTGTTGGTTAATTTAGGTGTTATATGGATTTGATAAAATTCACAAGGTTGTCCCCTTTCGAGAGTCCGAGCTTCTGGCGCAGGCGGTAGCGGCTGATCTCCACGCTTTTAGGGGTTATGTTCATGAGGGTTGCGATGTATTTTGACGAGAAGCCGAGCCTCAGGAGGGTCGCAAGCCTTCTTTCCTGCTGGGTAAGCTCCGGGAAATTCTCCGCGAGCTTGGCATTGAAGTCTTCGTGGAGGGATTCGGCCTGGGCATAGAAATATGCCGTATCCACATCACGGTCGTATGAAAGCCGCTGCTTGAGGGACGTGCCGAGTTCGACTATAAGCCTGCTGCGTTCCTTCTCGTCATCCGACTTCGCCAGCCGCTTCACTATATCGTTCAACGACTCCAGATATTCCTTCTGCTCCACAATGCTCAATGCGACATTCATCACTTCCTGCCGCTTCATTTCCACTGCATCATGAAGAGCCTGATTCTCGGACAGAACCACCTTGAGCTGCATGTCATTCAAGGCCCGGCTGTTCTCATAGATCTGCTGTTGCTGCGAATAGACAAGACGGTCAGTCATTTCCCTCTGACGCTGCTGACGTCGGACATATCCCCAGAATACGAGGGCGGCCAGAACGATTATCGCCGCTGCCATTACCGTGAAATCAACGAGATTTTCCTCATTGTTTCCGGTCACATATAATATAAGGTAGGATATGAGAAGCGTCCCCAACGGAGCAAAGACCAATGCGGCAGTTTCCCTGACATGGTTTTCCGGTTCTATGATCCGGGCTCTCCGGGCTGTCTCGGCACCCGCGACAGAAGCATACACAAGCGAACCTACAGACAGAGGCACAGCCTTCATGCCCAAAAGACCGGCAGATGCATCGAACGCGAAGAACAGCAGGACAAGAGCGGTGGAGAATCCTGTTGACAGGACTGTATATATCGAGAAATCACTGTATTCGCCGGCATTTTCATCACAGACATTCCTCATGAAAGGCGACATCACCGATATGGAAAGCACGAGGACACCCACTACGATGGCGGTCGCCGGCCCTCCCTGCACAACAGATGCTCCGGCCATCAGAAAACCGCCCCAGTTGATTCCCACTGCAAAGGCAGTCAGCACTATGCCCGCAATTACGGCATGGCGCATATAGAACGAGAGGGTCAGAAGATGAATATGACTCTTTCCGAAAGTCAGTCTGAGCATACGGCTTATGAAGCATGAAAGGACAAATGCCGTCAGAGGGGCAATAAGGAAGGCCAGAGCCCACAGGACATCGCCGTCATTGCCGATGCTGATGCAGTATGCCTCAAGTCCCCCGAGAAGCGCATATACTGCAGATCCCCTGACTGAAAACATCTTGAGGACGGTCAGCACAATCAGGGACGACAGCAGGACGATCAGCAGAGAAAGGCAGTCGATGCCGGCAAGGCTGAAAAGTGTCCTTACATTATCTTCCACATCGGAAATCCCGCTGAGCAGCACGGCGGCCACAAGGGTAACGGCGACGATTATCTTGAATGTGACACGCCTCAACACGCATGTGGGCAGATATATGCCGAAAAGAGTCGGATACTCATTGGAAAGAAACCATAGAGCAGCGACGCACACAAATGATATGAGACAGATGACAGGCATTACATTGTCCTTCTGATGGCCATGACAGCAAGCTGGTCAGCCACGGTCTCTGCCGCCTTGGAAAGATTTTCTATATGCAGGGCGAAATACCTGAGATGGAACTTCTCGCTGAGCTTGAGGGAGGTCATGTTGTGGAAAACCGTGCGCTTGATGGTCTGGGAATATCTTACCGCCTCCTTTTCATAGAAATAAGCCCTGCTTATCTTGTCCGGGACTGTCTCAGGCGCCTTGAAATAGGATTTCGCTGCAGGAATCACAGCCTCGACCGCCAACGTGGAGAACTCGGTGAGCTTCATGAATTCGGAGTTCAGCTCCGCAGGGATGTAAGGAGTCTCTATCTCGAACTGCATCAGGCTGTCGTTCAGGAGGTCGGTGATGTTGCGGGTCTTTTCGAACAGACGCATTATATCTCCCCTTGAACGCACGAGCGCCGTCTGAGTATAGAGGGCATTCTCTATTTCGCGTCTCAGCACATCGATTTCACTCTCGAGAGCAGACATCTTCTCAAGGTTTCCGTTGAAGTCGTTATTATTGGAGTACAGATAGTTCCTGACACCGTCCTTGAACACCAGGAGGGACTGGTCAATCAAGTCAAAATATCTGTCAATATCCTCTATGAGCTTGTCAATCTTCTTTTTTCCGAACATAGCTGTATATGTTATCACGGAAGCAAAGATATTCTTTTTTCGGTCTAAAGCAGCTTGTAGAGGATGAGAGGGAGAAGCACCTCACACGGAAAAATTGCCGATAATCACCATATAACACAATGATTATCAGCAATCTATATACCCGATTACATCATTCTCAAAGAATGGTCATAGAGAGGAAATGTAGAGGTTTTTTCAGGACTTTGTAGTGTCGCCCGAGCGCTTTTTCCTATAATTTTTCCTGCCGGAAGAAGATGATTTCCGCTTGGATTCACGGATGGCCTTACGTATCTTTTCCTTGCGTGCGGCCTTGTTTATGCCGACCGTGACATTATCGAACGAGCCGTCCTCTCCCTTGACGAACGAAGTACCTCTACCGCTTTCATATTCGATGCGGTCATAGTCCCTGTCCTCAAGTCCGGTCTCTATGAGTTCATAGTCGATAAGCTTCTGTTCGATATTGATCTTCTTGACGCGGATCCTCACAGGATCGCCGAGATTATAGACTGTGCCGGAGCGTCTGCCCACAAGTCTGTAATGGTCAGGGTCGAATTCGAAGAAGTCGCTCCTTATATCCCTGAGAGGTATCATTCCCTCGATCCTGGTCGGTTCGATCTCCACATATATTCCCCACTCGGTGAGACCTGAAACATTTCCGCCGAACACATACCCGACCTTGTCCTGCATGAACTCAACAAGTTTATACTTTATGCTTGCACGTTCCGCTTCAGCCGCCACGATCTCACGCTCGGAAGCGTGCTTGCAGAGTTTGGCATATACTTCCTTATCTGCAGATGCACCTCCCTCAAGATAAGAAGATAGAAGCCTGTGGACCATCATGTCCGGATAGCGCCTGATAGGCGAGGTAAAATGTGTATAATATTTGAAGGCCAATCCGTAATGGCCGAGATTTTCTGTGTCATAGCGGGCCTTGGCCATAGTCCTGAGGGAAAGAAGTTCGATGGCATTGTACTCCGGCGTATCCTTCGCCGCCGCAAAAAGACTGTTCAGTTCCCTGGATATGTCCCTTCCAGTGTTTGTCGGTCCCATCCTGTAGCCGAAATTCCCTATGAAATTACGCAGGTTATCGATCTTTTCCAGATCAGGCTCATCATGGACACGATAGACGAAGGTCTTTGCAGCCATCCTGCCCTTCGCCTGGGCTTCTGGAACACCTTTGCAGCCTGTCGCCACGAATTCCGCAACACTGCGGTTGGCGAGAAGCATGAATTCCTCTATAAGCCAGTTGGCTTCCTGGGTCATCTTCTGATAGACATCCACTGGACGGCCCTTTTCATCCACTACGACCTTCATCTCAGGACGTTCAAAGCTGATTGCTCCGCTTGCGAACCTCTTCTTGCGCAGCTTCGAAGCAAGGGAATGAAGGACGAGGACAGCCTCCTGCACTTCAGGAGCAACACCTTCATGGGATGACTTAGGCCCCGCCTCTATCACAGCCTGAGCCTCTTCATAGCTGAAACGATGGTCTGAATTTATGACTGTCCTGCCGAACCAGCGGCCTGCTACGCGACCCAGAGGCGTAATCTCGAACACAGCCGAAAACGTGAGTTTTTCTTCATGCGGACGAAGAGAGCAGAGCTTGTTGGAAAGCTTCTCCGGGAGCATGGGCACGGTCCTGTCAACAAGATATACCGATGTGCCGCGGCTCCGGGCCTCTTCATCCACGACGCTCCCCGGACGCACGTAATGTGTGACGTCAGCGATATGGATTCCGACTTCATAATTGCCGTTCTCAAGCTTTCTGAACGATATGGCATCGTCAAAATCCTTTGCATCTGCGGGGTCGATGGTGAATGTGAGGATATTTCGGAAATCTTTACGCTCCGCAATGTCTGCAGCTGTGATCTCTTCGGAAATCTGGTCCGCAGCATTGGCGACTTCCGGCTCGAAACGGTATGGAAGGGCGTATTCCGCAAGTATGGCATGCATCTCTGTGTCGTTTTCGCCCGGTTCCCCGAGGACATCCACGATATGGCCTACAGGCGTCGCCTCATGCCTTTCCCATCCGTCAACCACAGCAGCCACCTTCATTCCGGAGCGCGCTCTGAGCTCCTGACGTCCGCTGCCGTCTTCAGTCATCTCATATAATCCATGAACGCTGTAAAGATCATCTCCGAGAGGCTTGAGCCAGCCGGTCTCATCCTTCGGCTCAGTGAGGGACTGCCCCTTCACCTTATGTCTGCGATAGCGCTTGTCATCGGGCTCCGCAAACGGAATGGAGATGTCGTATGGCATGAAACGGCTCTGCATGAGTACCCATGCCTGATCTCCCACCACATGAAGCACTCCGATGAACGGCTTGCGGGAACGTTCGATTATATCCACCACCTCACCCTCACGACGCGTCTTTTCCGTCTTTTCACGTGTCACGGCCACAGAGACAATGTCCCCGTTGAGGGCTCCGCGGGTCCTGGATGCCTTCACAAACACATCCTCCTCACCCTCCGCAATCACGAATGCAAACCCTTCGCGGGTCATCTGTACCTTTCCTGTCATCAGCGGGAACTTCTTCCTCCCGCCTTTTCCTCTGCCGCGACGTCCATTGCCGCCGTTTCCGCGCGAATATTTCCTCCTTGACATAATTCCTTTCTATTAAATCCATACAAATTTATACATTTCTTTGCAAAATCACGCCAATCTGCAACAATCCCTTGCGAGGTCTCACACAAAAACAGAGGAAAAGCGCGTAAGACCTCATCATTTTCGGACATATCTGCTACAGTCATCTCCATACAGGCCATCAACCCGTGCCCGGTATATCTGTGAATATCAACAAGTTGAGCTTTTAAGGGGTACCGGAATCTGGCACCCCTTAAAAACTCAACACTTTGATATTCAATAAATTAAGCGACATACTATCGCATCTTCCGCAGGAAGCATTCGATAGTATTTTCCATGAGGCACGTAATGGTCATAGGCCCCACACCCCCCGGAACAGGAGTGATCACCGAAGCCTTCGGCTCAACCGCAGCATAATCGACATCGCCGCAGAGCTTACCGGTCTCAGGGTCGCGGTTCACTCCGACGTCAATCACGACTGTACCTTCCGAAACCATCTCTGCGGTCACAAACTTCGGACGGCCGATAGCCACTACGAGAATCTCAGCATCACGAGTGACTGCAGGCAGGTCGGCTGTGCGGCTGTGAGCTATGGTCACCGTTGCGTTTTCGTCAAGAAGAAGTTTGGCTACCGGAAGGCCTACGATATTGCTTCGGCCGATCACGACTGCACGCTTGCCCTTAATCTCGACTCCCGCCACCTTGAGCATCTTGATAATGCCTTTAGGGGTACATGGCAGCGTGCATTCCTGCTTCTGCCACAGAGCAGCCACGTTGAGAGGATGGAAGCCATCGACATCCTTCTCCTTGGCGATGGTCGCGATGACCTTGTCCTCGCTGATATGCTTCGGAAGAGGAAGCTGCACAAGGATTCCGTCAACGCTGTCGTCTGCATTGAGTTCTTCTATGAGGCCGAGCAGTTCAGCTTCAGATATGGTGTCCGGTCTGCGGATTGTCGTATTCCTTATGCCGACGTATTCCGACGCCTTGGCCTTGCCTGTCACGTATGATACGCTGCCCGGATCCTCTCCTACAAGGATCACGACAAGATGCGGCACTCTGCCGTATTTTTCCGGAAATCCGGCCACCTGGGCCTTCATTTCATCCTTCAGCCTTGCTGAAAGTTCTTTACCTGATATTATCATAACACTCTCCAACCTATATCACGACGATAAAACAAATTCTCACACTTGATGGATTCCACTGCAGCGAGAGCCTTGTCATGGGCTTCCTGCAGGTCTGCACCGAAGCCTACTACCATAAGCACGCGGCCACCTGAGGTGTAGTATTTTCCGTCTTTCAGCGACGTGCCCATGTGATAGATTCTCACAGCAGATTCCTCGATCCGGCCTTCGGCCTCGCCCGGAATGACAATAGGGAATCCCTTTTCATACGGACCCGGATAGCCCTTGGAAGCCATCACGAATCCCATGGTCACCTCCTTCTTCCACTCGATTGCCGGCATAGGCGTATGATCCGCCACGGCAGAGAATATATCATAAATGTCGGAATCCAGGCGCGGAATCACGACCTCTGTCTCAGGATCTCCGAAACGGCAGTTGAACTCTATGACCTTAGGGCCCTGAGGGGTCTTCATGAGACCTCCGTATAGGACTCCGGTAAACGGACAGCCTTCCGAAACCATAGCCGCAGCCGTAGGCTTCATAACCTTCTCAAGCGAGAATTCAAGGTCCCTATCTGTGATTATCGGAACCGGTGAATAAGCTCCCATACCGCCTGTATTAGGTCCTTTGTCACCTTCGTATGCACGCTTGTGGTCCTGCGAAAGGGTCATCGGATATACGTCAAGCCCGTCAACGAAGCACATGAACGAAAATTCGGGGCCGGTGAGGAACTCCTCCACGACCACCTTTCCCTTTCCGAACTTGTCGTCGAGAAGCATGTCACGCAACGTGGCGTCAGCCTCCTCAAGGGTCTCAGGTATCACCACTCCCTTGCCCGCAGCGAGGCCGTCATACTTCAAGACCACCGGGAAGGAACCTTTCTTTACATATTCCAGAGCAGGCTCATAGTCCTCGAATGTCTCGAATGCCGCAGTCGGGATATTGTACTTAGCCATCAGCTGCTTCGCGAAATCCTTGCTTGCCTCGATGGTCGCTGCTGCCTTGGACGGGCCGAAGATTCTGAGGCCGGCATCCTTGAACGCATCCACGACACCCGCAGCAAGAGCCACTTCAGGGCCCACTACGGTGAGGTCTATGCCGTTTTCGATGGCAAAGTTCCTGAGACCCTCGACATCAGTATCCTTCAGGGCGACGCACTCTGCCTGAGCCGAGATTCCGGCATTTCCGGGAGCACAATAAATCTTACCGACCTGAGGGGAACGGCTCAACGCATCCACAATTGCATGTTCGCGGCCGCCACCGCCTATTACCAGTACTTTTTTCATATTCACATTCGTTATATTTACAGTCTTTGCATCATCCACGGCAAATTGTGATATGCCATGTAGAGATAAATTATCTGAAAACCGGCCGCGAATATACAACATTTCCTCTACATATCATCCATCCACGGCATCCGCAAAAGACAGGAATCAGCAGCTGCGGCCTTCGATAAGAGTCGGCCTTATAAGTATCTGGCTCTGGGCCAGAGTGTCCCTGTCATCGCTTTCCACCATCTTTACGATATTGTCAGCCACCAATTTGCCGATGACACCCACAGGCTGCTCAACTCTCGTGACAGAAGGATCGAGATAGTCCAGGAAGCGGTTGTTGTCGAAGGAAATGACGGCAACGTCATCAGGGATCTTCAGGCCGAGTTCCCGGACTGCCTTTATCACTCCGAGAAGTATTGTGGTGCTGAAGGCAAAGACAGCATCCGGCCTGAATCCGGAATCGAATGCGGCCATCATCTCGTTGTATCCGTTTTCAACCGAGAATGAATCTCCGCACGTCAGCCGTGTGACTCCGAGATCTTCATGATCCGCCACGGCCTGAAGGAATCCCCTCAGGCGCTCCTTGTTCGGCATGGAGGAACGTACGCCCTGTATGGCGAGTATATTACGGTATCCTTTATTTATAAGGTGCTCGGTGGCCATGTAGCCTCCGGAATAATTGTCTGTACAGACATACGGTAAAGTCGTATCTTCGAAATAACGGTCGATCAGTATGAGAGGTATGCTTCTGGAAACCGATTCGAGATATGCGGGAGAATGGCTGACGGGAACTGCAATTATTCCGTCAACCTTCCTCGAGAGGAAAGAATTGAGAGCTTCCGTCTCATTATTCTCGCACTCCATGGTATCAGACAAGATTATATTATAGCCCCGCGACTTGAGATGATTGATTATCACTCCGGACAGAGTTGCGAAGAAAGGGTTGTCGATGCTGGGAATCGTAAGTCCTATCGTATTGGTCTTTCTTGTCCTAAGGCTCTGGGCGATCAGGTCCGGTGTATAATTGCAGGACCTGGCCACTCCTGTGATATAGTCTATGGTCTTGTCCCCTATCCTGTACTGCTTTCCCTTGCCGGCAAGAACCCGTGAAACGGTTGAGACAGAATATCCTGTACGCTTGGATATGGACAGCAAAGTATCTTTTTTCATGGTTGAAGGCAGTCTATCGTTACATAGCATTAGTCTCGCGAATTTAACAAATCCGAAGCGAAAAAACTAAATATTTTTTGGATTTTAAATTCAAAACCTCTAATATTGCACCATGTTTTAGCGCAATCGTTTGCGCAAATTTTGTGCAGAGAAGCACAATTTTTTTGCGCAACATAGGCAAACGATTGCGCAGACAACTCTGACCAATGATTATCAACAAACTAACTAATAATGGAAAATAAACGGATATTGGTCATCGGCAGCAGCAATGCTGACATGACCGTCATCACGGACAGGCTTCCTGTTCCGGGTGAAACAGTACTCGGCGGAAAGTTCGCCATGGGACCAGGTGGAAAAGGTGCAAATCAGGCCGTAGCGGCACAGAGACTCGGCGGAGAAACAGCATTCATCTGCAAGGTCGGAAAGGACATCTTCGGAGAGAACGCCCTCAAGCATTACAGGAATGAAGGCATGGACACTACAGGAGTAATGTTTTCAGAGCAGCCTTCAGGCGTAGCCCTGATCTCGGTTGACGAGAAGGCTGAAAACTGTATCGTCGTGGCCTCAGGAGCCAATGCGGACATCACCGGGTCAGACATCGAGGCCAACAGAAAGGCCATTGAAGAAGCATCCATCCTTCTCCTTCAGCTTGAGATTCCTGTCGAGGCTGTCGTAAAGGCGGCAAAGATAGGACATGAGGCCGGTGTATATGTAATCCTCAATCCTGCACCGGCATGCGATCTTCCGGAGGAAATCTACCGTTACCTCTCGCTCATCATCCCGAACCAGACTGAAATCGCCCTGATGACGGGCATAGAGGCAAGGGACGAAGAAGGTGCGGCAAAGGCGGTGGAAGCACTCAGGAACAAGGGCGTCCGGGACGTGATAGTGACCATGGGCTCGAAGGGTTCGATGGTATATCACGAAGGGAAAGCCACTTTCGTACCGTCACATAAGGTGAAGGCCGTTGACACTACGGCAGCCGGAGACACATACTGTGGAGGACTCTGCGTCGCACTCTCGGAAGGAAAGGACATCATCGAGGCAGCAAGATTCGCGACTGCAGCATCGGCTCTGACCGTTCAGAAGCAGGGAGCCCAGGAGTCCATCCCATACAGAAAGGACATCGTAATGTAATTATTAACATAAAACAAACCAACACCATGTTTATCATCAACAGCTATCTTACAGCAGTACTCTTCTGCTTTATCACCATGATGTGCTGGGGTTCATGGGGCAACACCCAGAAGCTTGCGGCAAAAAGTTGGAGATATGAACTTTTTTATTGGGACTATGTAATCGGTATGTTCCTGTTCTCGGTTCTCATATGTTTCACAATGGGAAGTTTCGGCAGCGAAGGACGTCCTTTCGTTGAGGACATCGCGCAGGTGAGCCTCAAGAACGTAGGAAGCATCATCCTCGGAGGTATCATCTTCAATGCTTCAAACATTCTTCTTTCAGCATCGACATCCATCGCCGGCATGGCAGTGGCCTTCCCTCTCGGAGTAGGCCTGTCACTCGTGCTGGGAACCGTAATCAACTATATCGGAGCGCCTAAGGGCAATCCTGTAATCCTCTTCCTCGGTGTTGCACTCATCGTCGTGGCAATCATCTGCAACGGCATCGCATCAGGAAAGGTGCAGCAGAACAATGAAGACCAGAGCAAGAACGGCAGAAAGGGCATCATCCTCGCCATCTTCGCTGGAGTGCTCATGGCATTCTTCTACAGGTTCGTGGCAGCTGCAATGGACCTCGACAACTTCGCAGCTCCTGCAGCAGGCAAGGCGACCCCTTATACAGCGATCTTCATCTTCTCGCTTGGAGTGTTTGTCAGCAACTTCCTCTTCAACACCTTGGTAATGAGGCGTCCTTTCGTCGGAGAGCCTGTATCATACAAGGAATACTTCAAGGGGAATTTCAAGACTCATCTCGTGGGTATGCTCGGAGGAGCAATCTGGTGCCTCGGCACAGCATTCAGTTATATAGCATCAGGAAAGGCCGGAGCGGCGATCTCATATGCTCTCGGACAGGGCGCACCGCTGGTCGCAGCAATCTGGGGAGTGTTCATATGGAAAGAATTCAAGGGTGCAAAGAAGAACGTTTACTGGCTTCTCGGCCTCATGTTCCTGTTCTTCATTGCAGGTCTCGGATGCATCATTGTTTCAGGCAATTAAAATCTTCTATCATGCAATCACTTAGAAAATTTGTCATAGCTTTTCTATCACTGACATGCGCAATCGTTGTCGCAAATGCTCAGAGCAAAAAAATCACCGGTAATATAAGTGGCAGTGACGGAGAAATCCTGACAGGAGCCACTCTCGTAACAGGAAGCGGCAACTATGCTCTTTCCGAAGCTGACGGTTCATTCGTCATAAATGCAAAAGACGGAGAAACCATCATAGTATCATATCTCGGATATGATGATTTCACATTCGCTGTTACTGGTCAGCAGAACTATGCAATCATCCTTCAGCTTTCAGCAAACACCGTTCTTGACGAAGCTGTAGCCATAGGTTACGGTAAGACCACAAAGAAAGAAGTGACAGGATCGGTTGTAAGCCTTAAGGCAGATGACTTCGACAAGGGTGCTTTTACCTCTGCTGCAGGAATGCTTCAGGGTAAGGTAGCAGGTCTCTCGATTACAAATCCTAACGGAGGTGACCCTAATGCATCTTTCGAAATCCTACTCCGTGGTGCCAACACACTCAGCGCCGGCCAAGGTCCTCTCATCATTATCGATGGAGTCGTAGGAGCTGACATCCGCACAGTCAACTTTCAGGAAGTGGAATCAATGGATGTCCTTAAGGATGGTTCTGCTGCTGCCATCTATGGCACACGTGGCACAAACGGCGTGATCATCATCACAACAAGACGTGCAAAGTCAGGGACAACATCCGTCGAGTATGACGGACAGATTTCCGTCCAAACTGTTCGCTCAAGAGCAGTTCCAATGACAGCAGAGGAATTCGAATATGCAATCACAAATTACAAACCAGGCTCAGCAGCATCGCTTTACGGCTATGACACTGACTGGTTCGATGCAGTAACCCGCACCCCTATCAGCCACAAGCACAATCTGTCTATCGCTGGAGGTTCAGAAAAATTCTCACACCGCACTGTAATCAACATCGAGAAGAATCAGGGCATGCTCCAGAAGAATGATTCTGACAAATACCTCGTAAAGACCAATATCCACCAGGAAACTCTTGAAGGATGGCTTACATTTGACTATAACCTCTCATATGTAAAGAGACAATACAGCGGCTCAAGAACCGGTATCTTCCGTCAGGCATTCATGCACAACCCTACTGAGCCCATCTACGACGAGACTGACGAGAAGAATGGCGGATACTTCACCATAGGAGGTATGGACTACTACAATCCTGTTGCCATGCTCAATGAAAGGACAAGCACCACTGACGTTGACCACATCAATGCCAATGGACGTGCAACACTCAACATCCTTCCTATAAAGGGACTTAAGTGGGACAACTTCGTAAGCTTCGGGGTAGAGCGTTATGAATCAACAGACTACAAGACCCACTACTATCCAAATGAGACCGGCCTTAAAGGCTCCGGAGAAATCAGCAACTCAAAATCAACTGACATTCAGTATGAGAGCACCTTGTCTTATTCAAACAAGTTCGGCAAGCATTCCATCCAGGCTGTTGCGGGTTATGCATTCCAGGAGCTCAATAGCAACAGCAGCTACATGTACAACTATGGTTTCGACACCGACTTCTTCCAGACCAACAACATGGGAGCAGGTTCAGCTCTCAAGAACGGTCAGGCAGAAATCAGTTCAAGCCGCGAGGGCAGCAGATACATTGCATTCTTCGGTCGAGTAATGTACAACTATGCAGAGAAGTATCTTGCATCGGTATCTGTCCGCCACGACGGTTCAAGCCGTTTCGGCATCAACAACAAGTGGGCGACATTCCCCGCTATCAGTCTCGGATGGCGTATTTCACAGGAAGACTTTCTCAAGGATGTTCATTGGATTGACGAATTGAAGCTCCGTGCCGGTTTCGGAATGACAGGAAATCAGGACTTTGACAACTATCAGTCAATCATGAGAGTACAGCCGGAGGGATACTTCTACTATAACGGGCAGTGGACCAACACATATGTTCCATCCAGCAACGCCAACCCTGATCTCCAATGGGAGAAGAAGAGTGAGTACAACGCAGGAGTCGACTTCGGCTTCCTCAACGGCAGGTTGTTCGGTAACATCGATTACTACTATCGTCACACATCAAATCTTCTCTATTATTATGACGTACCGGTTCCACCATACGACTATGATACATACTTCACGAATGTAGGTAAAATCAGCAACAGTGGAGTCGAGATAACATTAGGCGGTATTCCTGTACAGACTCAGGATTTCGAGTGGAACACTAACCTTGTCTTCGCAAAGAACACCAATAAGCTCATATCATTCTCAAATGAAGAGTTCCAGGGTCAGGAATATCGTACAGGATGGTTGAACACTCCACTCGGAGCATATTGTCAGAGACTTATCGAAGGTCAGAGCATCGGTGCGTTCTATGGCCCTGAATTCGTGGGATTCAAGAACAGTGGAGCCCAGAAGCTTGAGAATGAAAGCGAGTCAGAATGGCAGTACCTCGGCAGCGCATATCCTGCTTTCACACTCGGATGGAGCAACACATTCAGATATAAGGCATTCTCACTTAGCGCAACTCTTCGCGGATCATTCGGAGGAAAGGTGTTAAACCAGATGAGAGGCATTTATGAGAACATTACAAACCTTGGCCTGCAGAATGTCCTTGCATCATGGCTTGACGAACCGGAATACACAGGAAAGGTAGCCTATTCTTCAAGATATCTTGAGGATGCTACTTATGTAAAGCTGGATAATGTGACGGCATCATATGACTTCACATTCGACAGCAAATATATCAAGGGGCTCCGTCTCTACCTGACAGGTCAGAACCTCTTCTGCATCACAGGATATTCAGGAGTTGACCCTGAAGTTTCACTTACAGGCCTCACACCTGGTATCGAAGGGACCAGTTATTATCCACGCACCCGCGTATTCACCCTCGGCGTTAATTTAAAGTTCTAAATCATGAAAAAGACATTCTTACTATTCATAGGTACAATCCTGTTTGCGTCAGCTTGTACCGATTTGAGCGAACAGCTCTACTCAGAAATGTCAAAGGATGAATTCCTGAGCTCTGGCGAAAATCTCGCTCTCTACACATCTACACCGTACACAAAACTTCAGGAGTGGGGTGTCGAGCAGGGTTACTGGACTCTCATTCTTCAGTTGACAAACGAAGTTGCAGTACCTAAATCTTGGGACGGACACTGGGGAGAGAGCAGATACGGTGAACTTCAGACACATGTCATCCCGAGCAGCAACAAACTGGTTCGCACAGGATGGGAATTCTGTTTCAACGGAATAGCTGCATGTAACGATGCCCTCTATGAAATTGAAAAGGCCGGCGTCAAAGGCGACGATGTAAACACCAGCATTGCAGAAATCAAGGTTCTGAGAGCCTTCTACTATCTGCTTGCCATAGATCTTTGGGGGCAGGTGCCGTTCTCTATAGACAAAACGGAAACTTCATATCCTGAAGTAAAATCGCGCGAGTATATGTTTACATTCATCGAAAGCGAGATAAAAGGAAACATGGAGTATCTCAATCCGGTTCCGTCAGCAGCAACATACGGCCGCGTTACCAAGGATGTGGCAGATTTCATTCTTGCAAAGTTATATCTGAACGCTGAAGTTTACATCGGCACAGCAAAGTGGGCCGAGACTGCAGAAATCTGCAAGGGGATTATGGACAGCAATCATTTCTCTTTGACAAGCACATACAAAGAAAACTTCGAAGTGTACAATGAGACATCATCTGAGGCAATCTTTGCAATTCCTTACAGCAATATCTACACTCCTAAGATGTTCTACATATATGTACTGACATTGAATCCCGACCTCGATGCAGTATGGGAGACAAGTGGTTCTTGGAACGGAACATTCATGGGCCAGCCGGACTTCATGGCGTCCTACGAGGAAAACGACACAAGAAAGGCAGATACATGGCTTTTTGGAGAAATCTATGACAGCAATGGCAGGAGAGTACAGTATCAGGATGGAGTTGATGCAAACAAGAACCCAATTATGGTTAACCACTTCCTTGAAGATATCGATATTCCTGAAGACAACTTCGGTAAAGGAATCGAACGTCAGCAGGGTGCACGAATATCAAAGTGGACATATCAGGAGGGCGGCATTCTTATAGACTACTCAGTCAGCATGGAGAACGATTTCATCCTCATGAGATATTCTGATGTTGTTCTCATGTATGTAGAAGCTCTCGTAAGACAGGGAAAGACTGCAGAAGCTGCAGCAGTAGCAGACTTTCAGACAATACGTAAGCGCGCCGGTCTTGAGCCAATGACCGCCACTGAACTCACATTGGACAACCTTCTCATAGAGCGTCAGCACGAAATGGCATTAGAGGGATGGTCACGCAGTGACCTTGTCAGATTTGGCAAATATCTCGACAGATGGTGGGCTAAGCCAGCCGGACAGGAGTATATGCTTCTGCTTCCAATCCCAGATGAAATGAGAGGTTCAAACCCTAACCTTCCACAGAACCCTGGATATTAACAGATAATATAATGAAAAGACTTATAGTAATATTAGCAGCCATCTCTGCCATAGTTTCTTGCGGCACCAAGGCAGAGAAGAAGATTTCTGAGGCAGAACTCAGAGACAAGATTGCCGGTGCATGGCTCGGCCAGATGGTAGGAAACATCTACGGACTTGAGTATGAAAATGACTTTATCGATGAGCCAGGCGAAGGACCGTTCACATGGGAGAAAGGTATGAGAAAAATGACAGAGGTGGACGGAGCATTCTCTGATGACGACACTGACGTAGAGTACATGTACCTCACTCTCATGGAGAAGTTCGGCACACAGCCTACTTACGCACAGATCCGTGACGGCTGGATGTATCACATCCGCGACAGGGTGTGGCTTGCAAACCGCGCGACCCTCGGTCTCATGCACTATGGCCTCACTCCTCCATTCACAGGTGACCGTAACGTGAACCCTCACTGGTTCCAGATTGACCCTCAGCTGATCAACGAGATCTGGGCATTCACCGCACCTGGTATGGCAGAGTATGCAGCAGGCATCTCTGACTGGGCTGCACGCATCACTTCAGACTCATGGGCAGTATCCCCTACTGTGGTTTACGGCACAATGTACGCAAACGCATTCTTCGAGAAGGACATGCGCAAGCTCATTGAGAGCTCTATCGAGTTCCTTCCTGACGGGGACAGATACAAGGACATCGTGAAGGAGTGTATCGCACTCTACGATGCAAATCCTTCAGACTGGCATCCTGCAAGACAGGTGATTGCCGACAAATACTGGCACAAGGAGGACACATTCTCCAAGACAATCTGGAACGCCGCCCTCAACGGAGCCATGGGTATCCTCTCCATGCTCTATGGTGAAGGTGACATGGCAAAGACTCTTGAGATAGGATGCGCACTCGGATTCGACTGCGACAACCAGACCGCCACAGTCTGTGGTATCCTCGGAACCATGTACGGCCTCAGCTCTATTCCAGATGAGTACTCAAAGCCTTTCCCACACTGGGAGAAGCACTTCAACGACCGCTATATCAACGTGACCCGTTACGACATGCCTGATGCTTCCATCGAGGACATGATCGACAGGACGGTGGTCATGGCAGAGAAGGTCATTCTTGAGAACGGCGGACGCATCGAGGAGCGCGACGGTCAGAAGTGGTATGTGATCAACACTGATGCAAAGTACAACTACCCTCTTGAATTCGCGGTCGGTCCTAACCCACGCATCATCGCAGGAGAGCCTGTAGAATACGAATTCTATGCTGTCACCAACAAGAACTACGACTGGGAGCTCGTCAAGGGCGAACTGCCGGAAGGTCTTGTATTCAATGCAGGAAAGCTCACCGGCACAACCGACAAGGCAGGACACTACCCTATCACCCTCAGCCTCAGCAACGGCAAGCAGACTATCGAGAAGGATTTCGACCTCGTTGTCAGAGGACGCAACATCTCAAAGGAGAGCGTCGAGCTTCTTTCTCTCTCAAAGAGAAGCCGTCTTGACATCATCGACTCATGCTGGACTACAAACTCGATGGGCTACTACACTGAGAGCGTAGAGGCTATCAACGACGGCATCCTCAAGGGTCCTCACTCTGTCTTCGCTACAGTGACAGAGAAGTCCAACGCTCCTAAGCGCGACTACTTCGGATACAGATGGGAGAAACCTGTCAGGACCAACATGGTGGCATTCCATTACGGCTGCCTCGAGGAGTACGGCGGATGGTACTCGAACATGCATGTGGAGTATCTCGACTCAAAGGGCAACTGGCAGCCTATACAGGCAACAGTGACCCCTGCGCTTCCTGAGAGCGACGCGGTGTTCATCCAGCCTCATTTTGCAGAATTCGTGTTCGAATTCGAGCCTGTCGAGACTACTGCAATCAGAGTGATCGGTGACAACTGCATACTCATCCACTATAACAAATATACAAGGGAGGTCGCAGGATTCGTATCAGTTTCCGAGGTACAGGTTTACGAAGCGGAATAGCATCATTATCAACAGAAGTGTCATATCGAGCAAGGCCGAAGGCCTGATCGAGAAACATTGAATATAGATGAAGAAAATAATAATCATAGCAGCAGCTGTTCTGGCCCTCGTTTCATGCGGCCAGAATACTGCTGAGCCCACAGAGGTGACAATGACCAAGGCAGAACTCCTGAACAAGATAAAGGGAGGCTGGGCCGGTCAGACAATCGGAGTAGTATATGGAGCTCCGACTGAGTTCAAGTTCAGAGGAACAATAATCCAGGACTATCATACAATCCCATGGGGTGAAGGTTATGTCATGTACTGGTGGAAGAAGAAGCCGGGGCTCTTTGACGACATCTATAACGACCTTACTTTCGTCGAGGCGTTCGAGGAACTCGGACTTGACTGCTCACAGGACTCCCTTGCCCTCCGTTTTGCATACGCTGACTATCATCTTGCACATGCGAACCAGGCAGGACGCTACAACATCCGCCGCGGCATCATGCCGCCGGAGTCCGGACATTGGCTCAACAATCCTCACGCCGACGACCTCGATTTCCAGATCGAAGCTGACTTCATCGGCCTCATGGCTCCGGCAATGCTTCCTGAGGCAGTGAGAATCGCCGACAAGGTGGGTCATATAATGAACAGCGGCGACGGTTTCTACGGCGGTGTATTTGCAGCCAATCTTTATTCCGCTGCCTTCAAGTGCAACGATCCTGCAAAGGTCATCGACATGGCACTTGAGCCTATTCCTTCCGAGAGCACATTCTACCAGTGCATCGACGACGTGCGTAAATTCCACAAGCAGAATCCTGACGACTGGAAGGAGTGCTGGTGGGAGATCAACAAGAAGTGGAACAAGGATGTAGGATGTCCTAAGGGCGTATTCCTCAACTTCAATATCGATGCAAAGATCAATGCAGCCTTCATAGCAATAGGACTTCTCTATGGTGAGGGTGACTTCACAAAGTCGGTTGACATCTCCACAAGATGCGGTCAGGACTCTGACTGCAACCCTGCAACCGTTGGCGGTGTGCTCGGCGTAATGCTCGGCTACGACAATATTCCGGAGTTCTGGCTCAGCCCTCTTGACGAGATATGGAATCTCGATTTCGAGGGCACTACAGTATCTCTCGACAAGGGTGCCAACTACTCATATAACCAGGCTCTCCAGCTCATCGGGAAGAACGGAGGAAGCATCGAAGGTGACAGTGTAGTTATTCCTCAGCATGAGGTGACAGTCCTCCCGCTTGAGCAGAACTTCGTCAACACATACCCTGTCTATAGAGAGAGATGGGACTGCTGGATGGACAAGGAATTCGAGTTCGACTTCGAGGGCAACGGATATGTCATCTGGGGTAACCTTGTAAAGACCAAGGAAGTATCTCCAAGATACGCTCACATGGTCGCTATCCGCCATATCGGTTCAGAGCCATTCGCACTTGCTGAGCTTGATGACCCATATGTAGCGGAGATCGAGGTATGGATCGACGGCAAGCTTGACGAAGTGTCCATCATGCCTATGAAGAATACCGCTCGTCGTCTTGAGCCGACATGGAAGTATCAGATGCCAGAGGGCAAGCACACTGTGAAACTCGTCTGGAGAAACCCGCACAAGGACTACCTCCTCCGCATCAACGACATCCAGTACTACTCTGAGAACGAAAACACCAATCAGTTCTACTACTACGAAAGATAATCATGAAGAAATTTATAGTATTCTTCGCCGCTGCAGCGGCAATGCTGTCATCGTGTTGCAACAACAACTGCTCTACCGTAAGATACGGTGAGCAGGTCAGCATCGATGAGGCTGCGATGATGGACAAGATCAAGGGCGGATGGTTCGGCCAGACCATCGGATGTACCTATGGCGGCCCTACCGAGTTCAAATACAAGGGAGGCATCATCTGGGACGGTATTCCGATTCCGTGGTATGACGACTATATCTACGACACATTCATCCTCGACCCGGGTCTTTACGATGACGTGTATATGGACCTCACCTTCGTTGATGTGATGATCGAGCATGGAATCGACGCACCTGCCGAACTCTTTGCCCATAAGTTTGCCCATGATGATTACAAGCTCTGGCATGCAAACCAGGCTGCCAGATACAATATCCTCAAGGGCATGCCTGTGCCTGAGACCGGTCACTGGATGAACAACCCGCATGCTGACGACATCGATTTCCAGATTGAGGCGGACTTCATCGGCATGATGACCCCGGGTCTGCCTGACGTATCCAACGAGTTCTGCGACAAGATCGGACACATCATGAACTACGGCGACGGCTGGTACGGCGGAGTATTCATCAGCGCGATGTACTCGATGGCATATGTATGCGACGACATCCCTACCATCGTCAGAGAGGCTCTCAGAACCATTCCTGAGAACACGAAGTTCCGCAACTGTATCGAGAGCGTGCTCAAGTACTGGGAGATGTTTCCGGATGACTGGAAGAGATGCTGGTTCGAGGTCGAGCAGAGGCACGGAGTCGATATAGGATGTCCGGAGGGCGTGTGGAACGGCTTCAACATCGATGCTGTCATCAACTCTGCATACGTTGTAATCGGTCTCCTCTACGGTGAGGGCGACTTCTTCAAGACTATGGACATATCCACCCGATGCGGCCATGACTCGGACTGCAACCCGGCATCAGCATGCGGTATTCTGGGAGTCATGAACGGCTATGAGTGGATTCCTGAGGAATGGAAGAGAGGCATAGGCAGGATTGAGGACATGCCGTTCCCATACACCGACCTCAGCCTCAACTCGATCTGCGAGATGAACCTCAAACTGATGAAGGAGATCGTCACAAAGAATGACGGCTCATACGAGAACGGAGTCTTTACATTCACGGCCAACGAACCACACGCAGTGCGTTACGAGCAGTCATTCGAGGGCCTCAAGCCTGTTGACAAGGTCGTGCTCAAGAAGCAGTTCAACGACGAGCTCACACTCAAGTTCAAGGGCAACTCCATCGTCGTGGAAGGAAGCGTAGTCAAGATTGGGCACAGCGACTTCGACTATATCGCAGACGTGACCGCTTTCATCGACGGCAAGGAGGTGGAGAACTTCAAGATGCCTTTCGACTACATCACCCGCAAGTACGAGATCTTCTCAAAGTACTGCATCGAGAGCGGCGAGCACACACTCAGACTTGTCATCAACAACCCGCATAGAGACTTCGCGCTCAATGCAACCAACATGGTGATTTACGATAATGAGTAAATTTTCTCGAATATTGGCAATACTGTTTCTTCTCACAGCAATTATAAGTTGTGAGAAGGAGCGCAAATTGCCATCCGTCACCCTTGGCGAATTTGTCAGATACAACACAGGCATCACTACGGCAAGTCCTAGCCTTGGAGGAAAGGAAGTTTCATTCAATATCCTTTTTCCTGAAGACTATAGGGAAAACACCGAAGGTCGTTATCCCGTTGTATATATGCTCAAAGGATATGGCGAGGCCGACAAGGACTGGAGCAGTTGGATTTCAAGAATCAACCAGCTTGAAATCAATGACCTTCAACCTATGATATATATTTTTCCCGAATGCTATAACACTTATTACTGCAACAGTTACGACGGCCTTGATCCATACATGGATATGCTTATAGAGGATCTTGTACCTTTTGTCGACAAGTCTTTCAGGACCATTGCAGACAGAGAGCATAGAGCTGTAATGGGATATTCTATGGGAGGATTCGGAGCTATGGCTTTGGCACTCAAGCATCCTGAGACATTCAGCATGTCTGTTCCATTGAGCATGTCATTAAGAACAGACGAGCAATATATGACTGAGTCAGCAAGCGGATGGGACTACCAGTGGGGAAGCATATTCGGAGGAAAAGGACAAAGAGGAGAAGCAAGACTTACAGAATACTATAAATCTCATTGTCCTTTCTATCAGTTCATCCCTGAAAACAAGGCAGAGTTATCGAAAGTGAAGTGGTTCTTCCACTGCGGAGATGATGAAGAACAGCTCCTTATAGCCAATGACAATCTTCATGTGCAACTTCGTGACTATGGATTTGAACACGAATTCAGAATCAGCGACGGAGGGCATAGTGGAGACTATTGGAGATATGCCGCAAGAGAGACTCTCAGATGGATCCAGCATAACATGAACAATGGCGGAGAATGGACAAGAATCATGAATGACGTGACCGAAACGGCTGTCGAGCTAAATGATGACGGGACATTCTCATCAAAAGGCTTTGTGGATGCTGAGACGAAAAACGGAACGGCCTTTTATCTCGTACATTCTGATTTCAGTGCTGATCTGCTGAAAAAGATAATCAGTCTGATATCACAATCCAACTCATACAGACAGTATATGATCCTCCCATGTGACATAAATGTCAAGAGCATTGAAGAATGGGTTTCAGAATATACAGAGAAATACCAAGTCGGCAAGACTTTGTCACAATCTCAAGTCATAACATTCGGCTGCACAGGACGAGAAGTATGGAATTCAAAAGATTTGTTCGGCGGGTATTATTTCATTGACGCAGACCTTGCTGAAGATGAAAGCACAATCACTGCTGATAAAGATAGATTCTACTACATAGACCAGACTGACGACAGCGAGAATTATCGTGATATGAATGCATTATACCGTGCCTGCATGACAGCGATTCCACATATTGATGAAAGGAATTTCGAGTATAGAATGAGAAATGGGCAGAATGATAAAGAAAAGGAAATACTTCTGGCAGCCGGAGCGATAGCGGATAATCTGAAATTCAAATAGCACATGAAAAAGATTCTTTACATATCGCTGATGCTAATATGCAGCCTTTCAGCAACTGCTCAACGATGGCAAAGCAGTCAGCCGTTCCATAGCGAGATGCTGGGGATGGAGCTTCAATATGCGATAGTACTGCCTGCGGATTATGGCGCGGAAAGTGACATGAGATATCCGGTCATCTATCTCACTCATGGTATCGGCTGCACTCCGGATGACTGGAACGACAAATATATTCAGTTCGAAAAAACTCTGACCGGACTTGAAGATGCGGGTCTGGGAGACTTTATCTATGTCTTCCCTACCGGACTCAACTCGTACTACAGCAACACCTATGACGGGAAGTTCCCATACATGGATATGTTTATCCAGGAATTCATTCCGTTCATTGACTCCAAGTACAGGACAATCGCTGACAGAGATCATAGGGCGACGATAGGTTTTTCTATGGGCGGTTTCGGAGCTATGGTGCTTCCGTTGAAACATCCTGAGACCTTCTGCTTCTCGGCTCCTTTAAGCATGTCTTTCAGGACAGACGAGATGTATCTGGAGGAGCCCCTGAAATGGTGGAACGAACAGTGGGGATCCATCTTCGGAGGAGTCAATCAGGAAGGCGAAGGAAGGCTTACAGACTACTATAAAGCACATTGTCCGTACTATCAGTTCACCAAAGAGAACCGTGAGGAACTCTCGAAGGTGAAGTGGTTCATTCACTGCGGAGACGACGAAGAACGCCTTCTCATAGCCAATGACGACCTTCATATCCAGATGCGCGACAACGGATATAAACACGAATATCGTGTAGAAGACGGTGGACATACCGGACGCTACTGGAGAAGCTGCCTTATGGAAATCATTCCTTATATTGATTTTTTTATGAACGGCAACTCTCTGTGGGAATCTCAGACTGTAATTTCTGAAATCGATAAGAATGTAAAGCGTAACCAGGACGGAGGTACTGTTATCTATCTCGCACACGACGGACTGAAAAGACACATTGTCAAGGATATGGTCCGCCTCATCAAGAAGGATACAGCGAACGACAAACCCCTTGCAGTCGTTACATGCAACACGAAATGGACTTCACTTGAAAAGAAGGTAAAGAAATGGTCGCTAAGACATGAATTCACCGAAGCTCAGGTCATTGCTGTCGGAAAGGCTGGACGCGAAGCCTATGCCCTTCAGCAGAAATTCTCACGTCTGTATTTCGACAATGCCGACTTGCTTGACGATGAAAGCCTGCTTACAGCCGACCCTGCAAGGTTTTGGTATATGGCGCAGACTGACGACGGCCCATATTACAAGGACATGGGAGGTCTGTACAAGGCATGCAAGAAGAGTGGTGCTGAATTCCAATACAGAGTACGAAACGGTCTCCTTGACGACAGGGACAACATACTTAAAGGTATTGAAACTATTAAACCTTACATTACTTATTAACCAATTATTATTCAAATTTATTATGAAAAAGTTTTTCTATGTTTTGATGGCAGCTGCTACACTCGTAGCTGTATCATGTGAAAAAGAAGATGACAAGAAAGGTGATGATGTCAAGACTGAGGAGACTCAGCTTGCACAGCCAACTCACAGGATTAAGTCTATGGTTTCAAGCGGTGGTGATGTATACACATACTCATACAACGCAAACGGCACAGTAGCTTCAATCGAGGCTTCTTATGACGGTGAGGCTTATGCAAACTTCGTATACGAATACGAGGGCACAAAGCTTACTGTTGTAAATGCACTGGACGGTGACAAACTCGCTTTCGAGGCTTTTCTTGATGCAAACAACCATGCTGTTGAAATGGAGTACTACTATGACAAGAGTGAGCCAGTAGAACTCGAGCTTGCTTACGATAAGGACGGATTCCTTGTATCATGCAAAGTAAACGGTACTCTCAAGACTATCCAGAACATCGTTGACGGTGATATTGAGTTCTGGACACGCGTAGGTAAATATGGCGAAATCAGCGAGGATGCTGATGCTTCTGGCTGGAGAAAGAAGATGCATACATACCACGCTGAGGAGAACATCGCTGGTATCCACACAGAGTGGGATGAGGACACTGAAGTTAAGCGTTGGGTATACGAATCAGGTATCCTCGGCCGTGCTTCTGTACATGTATGTAAGACTGCTTGGTGGTGGGGTGTAAACGATGACGACACTCAGACTGTTAAGCCAGAGTATGCTGCTAAGCTTGCTTACTATCCACTCGCTCTCGGAGCTGACGGATGCGTTGCAACTGAGACTAAGCTTTACGACACAAAGGAAAAGTATGAGACTGCTCCTGACACAATGGGGGAGGATGCTGTTTATACTTTCGTTTGCGAGGAGATTAAATAATCTATAAGCCATTAACAGGCACAAGGGTCGGCCGGATGGTCGGCCCTTTTTAAGATAAAGACATGAAAAGACACCTCTTCATCCTGACATATATTGCTTTAAGCATATGCGATATTCATGCACAGGCGCAGAAATATATTGATGCACTTATAGAGAATCCCTACAGAGCAGCATCCAACTACCAGAGCTATGAATTCTCTGAAAGCGAATTATCTCATGCTCCAAAAGGTTACAAGCCGTTTTATATAAGCCACTACTCCCGTCACGGATCACGATATCACACCGGAGAGACATATTTCCGTCTCTGCTTGCCATATATGGCTATGGCTGAAGAACTTGATCTTCTTTCTGAAGAAGGTAAAGCTTGGTATAATGATGCGCAAACCGTTCTGCAGGAGCATCAGGGTATGTTCGGAATGTTGACGAGCCTAGGGTCCAAAGAACAGGATGCCATAGGTAAAAGAATCTATGAACGCTTTCAACATGTCTTTTCAGGAAAGAATGGAAGAACAGAAATACGCAACCGAAGCACGCGCGTACAGAGGAGTATCGTCAGCATGGCAAGTTTCAATACGGCGATAGCTCAAATGGCTCCATCATTGGACTTCATCTATGCCGCCGGTGATAAGTTCCGCACATATCTGAATGCAGAGCATGAAGATTACTCGGTTATCGACAGATTCGATGATGAAGTGGAATACTCATTGAAACACCTCATAAATACAGAAAGAGTACTGGAAGTGCTGTTCAAGGATTCTGGCAAAGTTCATGAAATAATTGATGACACATACAGCTTTGTGAAAGGGATCTTTCTTGTTTCATCCATCAGCCCAAATACAGATTCACATCCTGACATGTTGCAATATTTTCACCAGGACGATATCATCGGACATTGGATCATAAAGAATAATACATTTTATGCAGCCTACGGCAACTCAACCGAAATGGCTCAACAAGTGGCTACAATCGCCAGACCTTTGATAAAAGACATCATCGAAAAGGCAGATGAAGCATTAGAAGATAGCAGCAGGATAGCGGCAGACTTCCGCTTCGGGCATGACACAGGCCTTCTTCCGCTTGTCGCAACTTTAGGGATCAAAGGGATGGAGGAAACGTGGAGTGCATATGAAGCTCATGAGCATTGGAGTTCTTCGGAGTTCATTCCGATGGCATCAAACCTACAGATAATCTTTTACAAGAACAGAAAAGATAAGATACTCGTCAAGATGTTATACAATGAAAAAGAGACCAGCATCCCAGCTATAGTTCCGGAGTGTGGTCCCTATTATTCATGGCCTGTTCTGAGAGATTATCTCAAATCACTTTTATAGCTTTACATTGAAGGTAAGCCATAAGACATTGTCGTCATAATCCCTCTGATACTGATCCTGATAGACATACTGGAGAAGTACAGACAGGGATTTCGTACAGGCTATGCTGACGCCCGCATAATATCTTGTCCTCGTAAACTCAGACATATAATATGGTTCCACAGCGACAAGAGGAGAAAGAGGGGTACCGGGAATCCTGTATCTCACCTGGGCCTTGGTCCTGAACAGAAAACCCCAGCTGTCGTCCGGCTGCTTCCATGTGACCTGAAGCCTCTGTCTGAGAGACAGGTCAAATCCTGCCTTCCCGTAAGAAAAAGTGAGCTGTGGCTGGATCCTTATATTGAAGCCTGAAGACATCCATGCGAAATCGGCCTGAGCTGCGGCCTTCATCCATGGCAGGATTTCATATTCAACGAGGGGCCTCATATAGTACTGCTGCGTCTCGGATGCATTCTGATTGGCCCTGTGCTCGGCACGGAGGCCTACGGTCCATCTGTCACCTATATCTTTCTTCATAGATATGGCATTCCAGAAACACAGGTCATTCTCCTGTGCAGACAGTGCTGACGGGATTGCCGTCAGCACTATCATCACTATGGTCTTGATATTCATAAGATTTACCAATTCAAGCGTCAATTAATGCTTGAAATGGCGCATTCCTGTACAGAGCATTGTGATGCCGCACTCGTCAGCCTTCTTCACGGAATCCTCGTCACGTACGCTTCCTCCGGGCTGTACGATGGCCTTGACGCCATACGCTGCAGCGAGGGTGACAGTGTCGTCGAACGGGAAGAAGCCATCGGAACCGAGGACGAGAGCCTCATCCCTTATATCCTTTCCTGCTTCAGCAAGGGCGGCTTCTGCCTGCTCGAGAGCTATCTTCGCAGAACCTACACGGTTCATCTGGCCGGCTCCGACTCCGAGGGTGGCACCGTTCTTCACAACGACAATAGCATTTGACTTCACGTGCTTGACAATCCTCCACGCAAAATCGAGGTCGGCGAGCTGGGCCTCAGCAGGAACAGTTTCCGTCACACACATGTCAGCTGCAACGGTCTTTGTCTCGATGTCCTGCTCCTGGACGAGGATGCCTCCATTCATGCTGACATACTGGCTGTGACCGCCTTCTTCCTTGCTCATGTCAACCTTGAGCAGACGGAGATTCTTCTTGGTACAGAGCACTTCGAGAGCCTCGTCAGTAAAGCTTGGAGCCATGATGATCTCGAGGAATATAGGCTTCATGAGCTCAGCGACCTCACGGTTGACCTCACGGTTCACAGCCACGATGCCTCCGAAGATGCTGACCTTGTCTGCCTCGTATGCCTTCTTCCATGCATCCACCACGTCCGTTCCGACGGCAGCTCCGCAAGGATTCATGTGCTTGAGGCCCACGCAGAACGGTGCATCGAACTCACGCACGATGTTGAGGGCTGCGTTTGCATCCTGTATATTATTGTATGACAATTCCTTACCATTGAGCTGTACGGCTGTGGCAAGAGAGTAAGGAACCTTGTCGAGAGTTGCATAGAACTTCGCGCTCTGATGAGGGTTCTCTCCGTAACGGAGGCTCTGCTTGAGGTCATATTCGAGGAAAAGTTTCTCGTTCAGACCGGCTGCCTTACGCATATAGGCAGCAATCATCATGTCATACTCGGCAGTGTGAGTATATGCCTCCGCTGAAAGCTGGAGGCGGGTCTGCTCAGTCGTATTGCCATGCTCACGGATCTCGGCGATTATCTTTGCATAATTGTCCGGATTGCAGACCACTGTCACTGCACTCCAGTTCTTCGCAGCGCTGCGGAGCATTGAAGGACCTCCTATGTCGATGTTCTCTATGGCATCTTCCATAGTCACGTCAGGCCTTGCGATGGTCTGCCTGAATGGATAGAGGTTCACACATACCATGTCGATGAACTCTATGCCGTTTTCCTTGAGCTGGGCGATGTGGCTGTCGAGGTCGCGGCGTCCGAGAAGTCCGCCATGTACCTTAGGATGAAGGGTCTTGACGCGGCCGTCACATATTTCCGGGAAACCTGTTATCTCGCTGATATTGATTACCTTGATTCCTGCGTCCTGCAGAAGTTTCATTGTACCTCCGGTGGCGATGATCTCCCAGCCGAGCTCCACTAACTGACCGGCGAATTCTACTACGCCTGTCTTATCACTTACACTGAATAATGCTCTCATGCTTGTATATTATTTCTCTGATTTATGTTATCCGTTAATGAACGTCATCTCTCGATTGAAGGGCAACTTATGCATTCGAGCATTTAACACGTTACCCTATCCCTAAATCCCTTTCCTCGGGAAAGGGACTTACTATCGCCACTTTGTGGCTCAAAACATTTTAATAAATGAATTCCCCGAATTCAGAACGGATCACAAGTTCCTTGTGGTCACACGTCTCCACACGGCCGACGACCTGCGCATCGATACCGAAGCTCTTCGAGATGGCGATCACCTCATCCGCATGCTCGGGTGAAAGATATACCTCGAGACGATGTCCCATATTGAACACCTTGTACATCTCGGCCCAGTCGGTGCCGCTCTGCTCATGGATTGTCCTGAAGAGAGGCGGAACAGGGAAAAGATTATCCTTGATGACGCGGACATCGTCGCCCACGAAATGCAGAATCTTGGTCTGGGCACCGCCTGAGCAGTGAACCATTCCGTGAATCTCAGGACGCAAGGCATCCAAAAGCTTCTTCACCACTGGCGCGTATGTACGTGTCGGTGACAGCACGAGCCTGCCGGCATCAAGAGGTGAATCCTCTACAGAGTCAGTCAGCCTGAGACCGCCGCTGTAAACAAGGTCTTCAGGAACCCCCTTGTCATAGCTCTCAGGATATTTCTCCGCAAGATATTTCGAGAACACGTCGTGACGGGCGCTGGTAAGTCCGTTGCTGCCCATACCGCCGTTGTATTCCTTCTCGTATGTGGCCTGACCACAAGAAGCAAGGCCTACGATGACATCACCGGGACGGATATTCGCATTATCGATCACGTCGCTGCGCTTCATTCTGCAGGTCACGGTAGAGTCAACGATGATGGTACGCACGAGGTCGCCCACATCAGCCGTCTCGCCTCCTGTAGCATATACTCCCACACCCATTTCGCGAAGCTCGGCAAGAAGTTCGTCAGTGCCGTTGATGATGGCGCTGATCACTTCGCCCGGCACTAAAAGCTTGTTGCGTCCGATGGTTGAAGAAACGAGGATATTGTCAACGGCTCCCACACAGAGGAGATCGTCGATATTCATAATGAGTGCATCCTGCGCAATGCCCTTCCACACGCTCAGGTCACCTGTCTCCTTCCAATAGAGATAGGCCAATGAGGATTTTGTGCCGGCTCCGTCGGCATGCATGATGTTGCAGTAGTCAGGATCGCCGCCGAGAATGTCAGGAATGATTTTGCAGAATGCCTTAGGGAAGATGCCCTTGTCGATGTTCTTGATGGCGTTGTGGACATCCTCCTTCGATGCCGACACGCCTCGCTGCATGTACCTTTGGTTGCTCATTGTTGAGGTCTTGTTTTTATTCGGCCGCAAAGATAGCATTTTTTGACGGTAATACCGCTATCTCCCGGCACGATAGAGCTGCCATGAGTTGTAGAGATTGTGCCAGATGCAGTAGAGACCGCCTACGATGGCGGTTTCGGGGGCCATGAAGGTGTAGCCCATCCAGATTGCAAAGACAGTGTTCTTCTGGCCGAGGGACTGGCCGGCAGTCACCTTGCGCACTTCTCTGCCCCTCTTTTCAGCTTCCGGACCCGCATCATTGCGTCTCGGTCTGTAGCGGCTTCCGACAAATCTTCCCAGTGCAAACTGAAATATGCAGCAGAGCAGGGAAATCAGGGCGACAAGCAGCAGGAGCACATAGCTCAGTTCGCTCTTGACTATAGCCTTGACGGTCACGGCAATCGCCATTGCAAGGGCTACAGCCCATATATAGAAGGCCAGATCAGGATATTTCATAAGACGTCTGTGAACCTTCGGAAGGAGATAACGGACAAGCCATGCGAAAAGGCAAGGCATGATAAGCAGAGGAAAGACCTTCGAAAGAATCATGCTGAAAGCCTGCCAGAAGCCCATTCCCGCCACCGGCTGTATCATCGGCACTATCAACGGGACAAGAATCGCCGCAAGAAGATTGATCAGGATGGTGTATGTGGTGATTCCGGCTACGTCTCCGCCCAATTTGCGTGTGACCACCGAGGCTGCAGTCGCCGTCGGACATATAAGACACAGCATGACGCTCTCTATAAGTATTATCTTATCCGAATTGTCCCCGGGCAGCCATTTGGAAAGTCCTGCAGCCAGCAGACCGAGAATGACGAACATGCCTCCCTGTATCAGAAGGAGCCACCAGTGCCACCTGTGAGGCTTCAGGTCCTTCGGCTCTATCCTGCAGAAGGTAAGGAAAAGCATAGCAAAGATAAGTACGGGCTGTATCAGGGCCACAGCATCATTGAGAAAAGGTCCCGCATGGTGCATCGGCTCAGGAAGGACATGATATATAAGGTAAGCGGATGCTCCCGTCACCATTGAGATGGGGAGCATCCAATCCTTTATGGTCTGCTTCAGGTTCATCGTCATACGGCCAGAGGCTTCGTGAGAGCTTCCTTGAGCTGGTCGTCATAACGCAGACGTACCTTGACTCCGGCCTCCTGGAACCAGTAGCGTACGGCCAGTTCCTCCTCGATGAAAGGTACGATCTCATCCTTCTTCAGCCTGATGAACCTTTCCTTATCCATCTCAAGAGCCTTTTCAAGGGCCTCGAG
>CAYXMV010000009.1:0-32241 GCA_964466235.1 uncultured Muribaculaceae bacterium
TGTTGTCCTTGAAGAGGTCGAGGTTGAAGTTCTCTTCGAATTCCGTGTCTGTCGGTTTGAAACGGCTCATCTCGAGGTATGATCCGCCTCTGTTGAAATAACGGTCTGCAATCGCGAATGTGAGGTCTTCTGTGCGGGCATTCTTGCTGAAAAGGCCTGAATATCCGCCGTGAAGGCCGATCACTCTATAGCCTTTTGTGAGGAATGTCTTAGCGACACTCATTGATACTGAGTTCATTCCCGGTGCCGGACCGCCACCGCAAAGGATAATAACTGCGTCTTTCATGATTCTATGTAATTTTAGTTAAAATGATTTCTGTTCCGGATTATCATGTTTTGCTTGACATGACAAAGGCACTTCATGAACATCTGAGTCCATATGATGCGGTTTGCAATGACAAAGCCGAAAATCCGCGCAAATTTATCACATTTATATGAAAAAGACAAGTCCCGTCGCTTACGCATTTTTATTTTAAGAAGTCGAAAGGATTTATTAACTTTGTAAGTTATTTGCATGGTATGCAGAGGTGATATTTCAGACATGGACAGGAAACAGGCAGAAAATAGGATAGAGGAGCTCGTCAAGGTCTTGACCGAGGCCAACAGGAAGTATTATGTGGATAATGCTCCCACACTTACTGATTACGAGTTCGATATGCTCATGAAGGAACTTGAGGCTCTTGAGAGGGAGTATCCTGAATTCGTCAGGCCGGACTCCCCTGCCCGTCTTGTCGGAAGCGGACTCTCATCTTCATACAGAGAGGAGGTCAAGAAGAAGGAATTCGAACAGTATCCTCACCGTTATCCGATGCTTTCCCTCGGCAACACATACGACATCACTGAAATCCAGGTGTTTGCAGAAAGGGCTGCCAGATCCATCGGGAATGCCTTCACATACAGCTGCGAACTCAAATTTGACGGTACGGCAATCTGCCTCACATACAGGGACGGCAAGCTTGTGAGGGCCCTGACGCGAGGAGACGGAACGATCGGAGATGATGTCACGGCTAATGTACGCAGGATAAGCAATGTCCCTCAGGTTCTGAAGGCCCCTGCCGGATCGGTTTCGACAAGTCCATGGCCCCGGGAATTCGAGATCAGAGGTGAGATCTATATGCCGTGGCAGGCATTCGAAAGGCTGAACGAAGAGCGTCTGAGAGATGAGGACCAGCCTTTCGCCAATCCGCGCAATGCGGCATCCGGGTCGCTTAAACTTCTGGACAGCAAGGAGGTGGCCAAAAGAGGTCTCGAGTGTACCCTTTATCATGTGCTCGGCGAGGATCTTCCTTTCGCGACTCACGAAGAGGCTCTGAATGCAGCCGAAAGCTGGGGACTCCCTGTCTCCGACAAACGCCGTATCTGCCGGACCATCTCTGAAATTGAAGAATTCATAACATATTGGGATACCGGGAGAAAGACTCTTCCGTTCGCCACCGACGGCATAGTCATAAAGGTGAATGAGCTTCCTTATCAGGAGGAATTGGGATTCACGGCAAAGTTTCCGCGTTGGGCGACGGCATATAAATTCAAGGCGGAACAGGCGCTTACGAAGCTTCTGAGCATAGATTATCAGGTGGGCCGTACAGGTGCCGTCACTCCGGTGGCCAATCTTGAGCCTGTGTTGCTGAGCGGAACCACGGTCAAGCGTGCCTCTCTTCACAATGCCGACCAGATGCAGCTGCTCGATATTCATATAGGCGATTATGTGTATGTGGAGAAAGGAGGTGAGATAATACCTAAGATCACGGGCGTAGAACTGAGTCAGAGGACTGCAGAAGCCATACTCCCTCACTTCCCGGATACCTGTCCTGATTGCGGCACGGCCCTCGTGAAGGACGAAGAGGAGGCCAAGTCGTTCTGTCCGAATCAGGCGGGCTGCCCGACGCAGATAAAGGGACGTCTGGTGCATTTTCTGAGCAGGAAGGCCATGAACGTGATTGCCGGAGATGCGACCGTGGAGCAGCTTTTCAATAATGCATTTGTGTGGAATGTTGCTGATTTCTATGAACTTACCAAGGAACATCTTCTGAAATTGGAAGGCTGGAAGGACAGAGCAGCAGAAAGATTCCTCAAGAGTCTTGCAGAGTCCAGGAAAGTGCCGTTCGAGAGAGTGCTGTATGCATTGGGCATCAGATATGTAGGCGAAGCTACCGCCAGATCTGTAGCAAGACATTACGGAAACATCGACGCAGTGATGAATGCATCCGTGGAAGAACTTCTGAATGTCGAGGATGTGGGACAGGTCATTGCCGAAAGCATATATGATTTCTTTGCGGACCGGACAAACAGGGATACGGTCGATAGACTCAGGGCGGTGGGATTGCGCTTCGAGGTCGAGGAAGGACAGAAGCAGATTTCAGATTCCCTTGAAGGCATGACAATAGTAATATCGGGCAATTTCAGCATTTCACGGGATGAGATGAAGGCCCTTATAGCTGCCCATGGCGGAAAGAACAGCGGCTCGATAAGCGGAAAGACGGCGTTTCTGCTTGCGGGAGAAAAGGCCGGACCGGAAAAGCTCAAGAAGGCTGAAGCTCTGGGGATTCCTGTCAGGACAGAAGCCGAATTCTATGAAATATTGCCGGTGGAGCAAAAAGGCTCACCGGCAGAACCGACATTGTTTTAGATGAAAAGGATAGTGAAAAAGACATATCGGCTGAAGAACTTCATCAGCGACGACATCTGGAAGCTTGACCTTGAGGAATTGTCCAAGGCCAGGGCCCGTGCCGTCAAGTATCTGAAGGTCATGATGATAACGATCCGGACATTCTCAAGTGAAAAGATCGGATTCCAGGCCGTCGCCCTCAGCTTCTTCAGCACCATGTCCGTAGTGCCTTTCATCGCCATCGCCTTTGCCGTGACAGGGGGGCTCGGCCTTGACGATAAGCTTGCCGAGCTGCTCTACAACTATTTCAACAACAGCCAGCATGTGATAGATACGATGCTCGGATTTGCACGTAACATAATAAATACAGCCCAGGGAGGAGGCATGGGACTTGTCAGTGCCCTGCTTTTTGCATGGATCGTGATATGGATGATGATGAATGTCGAGAGGGTGTTCAACAATGTATGGAAGGTCACCAAATCGAGGAATATCTTCAAGAGACTCTCCGTCATCTTCATAATGCTTGTGGTGTCACCTCTGGTGGTGATGGTCTTTTTTGCCGGAGCCATAATGTATTCCCACATGTTCGAATACATCGGGATTGACATGAACGCTTTCGGACCCTTCAAGACAATCCTTACATGGGTCCTCTTCTCGACTGTCGCCATATTCACGTTCTCAGCGATGTACAAGTTCATCCCGAATGCCGATGTAAGATACGGAAGCGCCCTGAGGGCTGCAGTTCCGGCAGGAATAGCCTTTGCCACAATGAATTACATCTATCTCGAGACCCAGGTACTGGTGACGAGGCTGAATGCTGTATATGGAGCATTTGCGGCTGTGCCGCTATTTATGGTCTGGATCAACATCGGATGGTTCATAATCCTTATCGGAGCCGAACTCTCCTATGCGTTCCAGCATGTGGACGATTATAATATTGACGATTAGCATATAGGTTTATGGGTAAGATTTCGGAATTTACTCAAGAGGACTATGAAGTCATCGCGCGGGATTACGCCGATCTCAAGGAAGCGGCAAGGAAACGCTGCACAAGTCAGGAAGAACTTGACATAGTCCAGAAGGCATTCGAATTTGCGAATGAAGCGCACAAGGGCGTCAGAAGGCGTTCGGGAGAGCCATATATACTCCACCCTATCGCTGTGGCGAAGATTGTTGTGACCAACATCGGACTGGGCTACAAATCTATTGTCGCGGCCCTGCTTCATGATGTGGTGGAGGATACGGACTATACGGTTGACGACCTGCGCAGTCTTTTCGGCGACAAGGTGGCCACCCTCGTAGAAGGTCTGACAAAGATCAAGACAGTTCTCGACAATGAGGACAAGGCACAGCAGAAGAGCATGCAGGCAGAGAACTTCAAGAGGATCCTTCTCACTCTCAATGACGACGTGAGGGTGGTTCTCATAAAGCTTGCCGACAGGCTTCACAACTGCCGTACGATAGAGTTCAGGCCCGAGCACAAGAGGGACAAGATCCTCAGCGAGACCATGTTCGTCTTTATTCCTCTTGCGCACAGGTTAGGACTTTATGGCGTCAAGTCCGAGATGGAAGACATCTGGCTCAGATACAAGGAGCCTGAAGCATTCCATGACATCACAGCCAAGATCAACCGCAACGTCATCGACAAGGACAAGCAGATTAATGAATTCATCAAGCCGATAGATGCCGCACTGAAGGCAGCAGGCTTCAAGTATGAGATAAAGAAGAGGGTGAAGACTCCGTATTCGATATGGCACAAGATGAATACCAAGGGTATAACCTTCGAACAGATCTATGACCTGTATGCAGTCCGCATCATATTCGATAATGATGAGGCTTCCACTGAAACCGAGCGCGACAGCTGCTATCATATCTTCTCCATAATTACCGGTATATACCGCTACAAGGCAGACCGCGTCCGCGACTGGGTCAACTATCCTAAGAACAACGGCTATGAGGCTCTTCACTGCACCCTCATGAGCAGCAGCGGAATATGGGTGGAGGTGCAGATCCGTTCGCGCAGGATGAATGAAATCGCTGAAAAAGGTATCGCTGCGCACTGGTCATACAAGAAGGACGGCTTTGCTGAGGACAATGTGAGTGAGATGGACAAGTGGATAAGCAAGGTCAAGGATATTCTCGTGAGCCCAGACGTGAATGCGCTCGAACTTCTCGACCTCATCCACAACGACCTCATCAAGACCGACATCATGGTCTTTACCCCTAAAGGAGAGCAGAAGACCATAGAGAAGGGCGCCACTGCACTGGACTTTGCCTACTCCATCCACACGGAAATAGGCAACAGGGCCATTGCGGCCAAGGTGAATCTGAGGCTTGCTCCGCTTTCACATGTGCTCAAGACCGGTGATCAGGTGGAGATAATTACCGCAGAAAACGAGACACCGAAGAGAGAATGGCTTCAGTTTCTCAAGACGAGAAAGGCAAAGGCCATAGTCACCGACTATTTCAGGAGCGAACGCCAGGAAAGCATGAGGATCGGCCGCAAGATGGTGGAAGAGCAGCTTGCAGCGCTGGGGCACAAGCCTACAGACAAGATGATCAACATGCTGATGGAGGGCTATGAGATATTCGAATCCAAACCTGATGAACTTTATTTCAGGGTCGGTGCCGGTCTGATGAAACTCTACAATATGTCGGACGTCCTCAAGGCTCAGTTTGAGAAGTCCAAGAAGAAAAAGAATTCTTCGTGGTCCTTCCCATGGTTCAAGAAGAGTGAAAAGAAGGAGGACTATGTCATCAATGAAAATGATACAGACCACAAATATGTGATAGCATCGTGCTGCAATCCTATTCCGGGCGACAGCGTTGTGGGATTCAAGGCTACGGACGGTACGGTGACGGTGCATAAGAAGAGCTGCAGCGTGGCCAACAATCTCGCGGCTAAGTTCGGTGACAAGATTGTCATGCCTATATGGGACAAGGCCAGGAATCAGAATCTTTCCTTTCTTGTACGCCTCTCGCTGAAGGGCGTTGACCGTATAGGAATGATCAATGACATCACCCGCTATATTTCGTTTGTCCTGAGCGTAAACATCAAGAAGTTCTGTCTCGGTACGGAAGACGGGGTGTTCGAAGGTTTCATCGACCTTTATGTTCATGAGATGGGTGACCTCGAGAAGTTAGTCAGAAAGTTAGAGAAGATAGAAGGAATACAAAGTGTCGTAAGGACCGACCTTTAAATGATTGATTATGAAGAAGTATCTAAGTAACCTGATTCCGGCCATACCGGTGGCTCTTGTTCTCGGGACAATGATGTTCTCGCACTCCTGCGCGAATACCACTACCCCGCCGAGCGGAGGACCGAAGGACACCATTCCTCCGGTAATCACGAAAATATATCCATCCCTCGGGGCAGTGAATGTACCGACTCATGGGAGCAGGCTGGAAGTTGAATTCAATGAATACGTGGTGGTAAAGGATCCGAAGAGCCTTTTCCTCTCCCCTCCATTGGAAAAGGCGCCGAAGTACAGGCTCAAGGGCAAGGGTGTGGTGCTCACTTTCGAAAGTGACCTCGATTCCAACAGAACCTATACGCTCGATCTCACGAATGCGATCGGTGACAACAATGAGGGAAACATGTTTCCAGGATTTACCCTCGTATTCTCCACAGGTGACCATATAGATTCGATGATGGTGACCGGTATCGTCCAGGACTGCAACACCCTTCAGCCGATCAAAGGCGCTACCGTGATGCTTTATAAGGACCAGGCAGATTCCGCATTGTTCCTGCATCGTCCGGATGCTGCAGTAAAGACCGATGACTGGGGGTTCTTCTGCCTGAGGAATATTCAGGATACCGTATATAGGATGTATGCTATATTCGATGAGAACAACAATAATCTGTATGAGGCCGAGAGCGAGAAGGTAGCATTCATCGACACGCTTGTCCGTCCGGTGACTGTGGTAAATGACTCGCTTCCGGAGCTGCAGAAATATGACATGAAGGATACGCTTCATTGCCTTGCCCGCAACAATGAATTCGAACTCAACCTCTTCAAGGAGAAGCCGAACAGGCAGATGATCGTCAATAAGGAAAGAGTTGGTGAACGTACAGCTTATATGACATTCATGGCTCCATACGCCCAGATAGATTCCATCTGGGTGGAAGGCGTGCCGTCCGGGAAGCTGATCACGCAGTTCAATATTCTTCAGGACAGCCTCGAAATATGGGTCAATGACCCGAAGCCGCAGCCGGACACCATGAAAATTAATGTGACATATATGAAGACCGACTCCCTCGGCATGCTGAACAGCTTCACAGAAAGACTCAGGCTGACAATGCCTAAGGGTCAGAAAGCCGGCAAGAGTTCTACCCGTGACATCAAGAAGGAAGATACGACTGCTGTGTTTACGCTCAAGGCCGAGCCTGAGACAGTGGAACAGACCGGCTACATCATGGAATTCAAATATCCGCTTGTGGAAACGGCATTCGACTCACTCAAGTTCCGCTACCTCAATCCACGCCAGCAGGAATACACCGGAAAGTTCACTGTGGAGCAGGATTCCCTGAATCTCAGGAAATATATCATCAGGCCTGCTGACGCTCTTCAGCCTGGATATGAGTATTTTCTTAAGGTGCCGCACCGTATGTTCAAGGACATCAACGGATTCTATAACGACAGCACTGAGGTGAAGGTGACTCTTCCAAATGATGACAAGCTCAGCAGCATGTCTTTAGTCCTCACCGGGGTCAACAACAAATATATAGTCGATCTCCTTAATGAGAAGAGGGACAAGGTACTCAGGACCTATATCATCGACAAGGATGCCACCCTTGCCTTCCCATACCTCAAGAAGGGCAAATACTCCATCCGTATCACGGAAGACCTTAACAGGAACGGTATAGTTGACACAGGTAACCTTCTCGGCCACAAGCAGCCGGAAAAAGTAAGGTTCTATAAGCTTGCGGACGGTACTTTCCTTATTGATATTCCGGAGATGGTGGAACTTGAGCAGACAATAGATGTGACTGAAATGTTTAAATGATGCAGATGAAGAAGATAACTCTGATATTTGTGCTCGCATGCCTCGGTTCAGGACTCTCAGCCCAGACAGATGAGGCCCTTGACACCATGAACCTGCGCAAGAAGCTCACGCTCAACGACTATTCGATGATAGGCGTCCAATATGGAGTAGGGCTCAGCCAGGTTATATGGAATCCTTCTCAGAAGCAGGATTTCGTTTTCATACCTTATAATATCGGTGTCACTTTCACGAAGTATGGCAAAATGTTCGGATACATGCCGTATTTCGGTTTTCAGGCGGGTCTCTTCTATACTCAGGAAGGGTATCAGTTCGAGTATAATGAAGAGAAGGAATACACATACAGGATAGAAGGTGCGGAAAAGGCCATAATCGATGTGGTGGAGCTTCCTCTCCTCTCCCATATCCATATAGATTTCTGGAACATGAAGATCATAGCAAATATCGGATGCTATGCCGGATACAGGCTGAAGATTGAAAGGTTCCCGGGAAAGACCGGCTCTGTGGCGCAGGAAGTGCAGCATTCCTTCCTTGAGACAGACAGGAGATTTGACTATGGAATCAAGGGAGGCGTCGGTTTCGGACTTGTTTTCGACCCTGTGGAGATCCATATCCAGGCCATGTACAAGCACTCCTTCTCATCTCTTTACGAGCCGGATCATTACAGCGAATATTACTATAGGTTCGCTTATCCTTCAAATATAATCATCTCGGCGGGAGTCCATTTCCAGCTTACGAAGAGGACAGGAAATACTAAGGCTCAGCTGAGAAAACAGGCAAGAAGTCTCGTTTACGGAAACTGATATGAATACAATGACAGTGAAGGTGGGCGATTCGCTCACAATAGGCGGTGAGTCACCGATAATAGTACAGACCATGTGCAACACCCACACCTCGGATGTGGAGGCATCATTCAGACAGTGTGTACGCCTGCATGAAGCAGGGGCGCAGATGATACGTCTCACGGTTCCTGCTCCGGCTCAGGTGAATGCTTTACGTGAAATCAAGGACAGGCTGCGCGCAGAGGGAATCGACACTCCCCTTGTTGCCGATGTGCACTTTTCCTCAGAGATAGCCATTGCTGCAGCGGAAGTGGTAGAAAAGGTCAGGATCAATCCCGGCAACTTCCATAAGGATCATGAAAAGGCACGTGAACAGTTTGCAAGACTGGTTCAGGTGTGCAAGGCCAACGGTACAGCAATCCGTATCGGACTCAATCACGGATCACTGGGAGAACGCATAACCAATCTCTATGGCAACACTCCCCTTGCAATGAAGGAAGCTGTCATGGAATGGCTGCGGATGTGTGTGGAGAATGATTTCTACAACGTTGTGGTTTCCCTGAAGGCAAGCAATACGTTCGTGATGGTGGAAGCTTATCGCCTGCTTGCACGTGAGATGGAAGAGTCCGGCACTGTATTTCCTCTGCACCTCGGCGTGACGGAAGCAGGAAACGGAGATGCCGGAAGGATCAAGTCGGCCGTCGGAATCTCGGCACTTCTTTCTGAAGGCATAGGAAATACCATCAGGGTGTCGCTTACAGAGGATCCTGCATGCGAGATACCTGTGGCCCAGTATCTTGCAGACAGGTATGATCACAGGCTTCTTTCATCTATGTCCGCCCTTGTGCTCAATGGAAAGAAGGCTGTGGCGACATATGCGGCCCCTTCGCGAGAAAGGCTCCTTCTCGATTTCGCCTGCGATTTCGGCAAGAGACTGCTCGACAAGGAACTGGATGAAGTGGAGCTTCAGGGTTTCTATATTGATGAAGAAGGCAATGAGGTATCCCTTGACGGAAGCGGATACGCAGACTATCTTGTTGACGAACTGATGCAGGCTGCCCGACGCAGGTTCTATCGTCCGGAATATATAGCGTGCCCGGGATGTGGCCGCACGATGTATAATCTCGAAAGTACATTCAATGAGGTGAAGCGCAGGACTTCGCACCTCAAGGGCATGGTGATAGCTGTGATGGGCTGCATAGTGAACGGTCCCGGCGAGATGGCCGATGCAGACTGGGGCTATGTCGGAGAGGGAAACGGAAAGGTGTCCATATATAAAGGAAAGACCCCGGTACTCAGGCATGTTCCTGAATCCGAGGCCATCGACCGTCTATTGGAGCTGATCGGGTCCTGAGATCTTCTTTACGATGACCTTGTCTATTCGAGGTCCGTCCATATCGACAACTTCGAAAGAGAAGTCTCCCCACTCGATCCTGTCTCCGGCTACCGGCATCTGCTCAAGTTCTTCGAGTATGAGTCCGGCAACAGTGGAATATTCGTAATCCTGCATTTCGTCTTCGAGTTCGAAGTGGCACAGGAAGTCATAGATAGAGCATTGGCCATCGACAAGCCAGCCGTCATTGCCGCTCCTTTCCACTATGTCAGGATCAGTCTCGTCATCGTCATTGATTGTTCCGATCAGTGCCTCGAGAATATCCTTGAGGGTTATGATGCCGATACATGAGCCGAATTCGTCACATACAAGTGCCCTGCTGACCTTCTGGGCCTTCATGTCTTCAAGCACCTTATAGACATTCATGTTTTCGTGGAAATATACCGGAGTCTGTATCATCTTCTCGAGATGGAAATTGCCCTTGCCTACGTTAAGCACAAAATCCTTGAGTCTCAGGATGCCGACAACATGGTCAAGATCTCCGTCAGCGACTGGATATTCTTCATAAAGATTATTTTCGATTGTCTCTCTCACCTCGGCCTCATTCATCTCTATCTCTAACCAGGTGATGTCGTTTCTGAGAGTCATGATCGAACTGACGCTAAGGTCGCCGAGGGTGAACACCCTTTCCACAATATCCTGCTCCACGGGAGAGACTTCACCCTCATCAGTTCCTTCCTGAATGATGGATTTGATCTCCTCCTCCGTCACCTTGGTCTCCTGATGCTTCACACCGAGCATCCTGACAATCAGCGATGTACTCTTCGACAGAAGCCATACTACAGGATATGTCAGCTTTGAAATGAAGCGCATCGGGCCAGCGACAACCTTCGCCACCTTCTCCGCCGCACTCATTCCTATCCTTTTGGGCACAAGTTCACCGAGGACAATGGAGAAATATGTTACTATGATTATGATTATTGTCTGGGCCAGTGCTCCGGCAACGGAAGCGCTCAGTCCTGCCTTCATCATGACGTCAGTGAAGATGGCCGCAATCTTGTTGCCTGAAAACATACCGGTCAAAAGACCGATGAGAGTGATACCAACCTGCACAGAAGACAGGAACCTGTCCGGATTTTCCGACAGGGCAAGTGCCTTTTTCGCCGCCTTGTTCCCTTTGTTTGCCTCAGACTGAAGACTGGACTTCCTTGCTGAAATCAGAGCGATTTCCGACATGGAGAAGATTCCGTTGAGAAGTATGAGGAACAATATTATGAATATTTCTTCCATGGTCTTACTTTCTTAACTCGGCTATGACGGTCTCGCAACCCTTCACATAATCTCCTAATCCCACCTTTATGTCCGCATCAAGAGGAAGATAAAGGTCAATCCTCGATCCGAACTTGATGATTCCGCACTCTTTTCCCTTCTCCTCCATCCTGCCCGGCTTGGCATGGCAAACTATCCTGCGTGCGAAAGTTCCGGCTATCTGCTTGAAGAAGATGTCTCCGTAGGCGCTGCGTATCGCAGTGGATGTGTGTTCGTTGAGCTCAGAAGCCTTCGGAAGGAAGGCAAGAAGGTATTTTCCCGGGTGATATTTCGTGTATTGCACCTCGCCGCTGACCGGCCAGAAATTCACATGTACATTGAAGAAATCCATGTAAACCGACACCTGAAGGCACTCTGCCTTGAGATACTCGGGCTCATAGACCTCTTCCACAATCACTACCCTGCCGTCTGCTACAGAAGTGACTTCATTGTCCTTGCCTACAGCCTCTCGGTTGGGAACACGGAAAAAGAACAGCACGAATCCCATCATGAACATGGGAATGATGCATAGAATATATGAGAGAATCGGGAACGGGATGAAGCGCAGGATGACATAAGTCAGCGGTGCACATATCAGCCACACGATCAATATTGTGAAATAACAATCCTTATGTATAATCATAGCGGGCGCAAAAATACAGAAAAAATGCCAATAAGACAAACAGTTTCTTAAAGGACATTCATCACCACAAGATATATGATACCTATCGGAATTGCGATAAGAGCGCTGTCGAATCTGTCGAGAAGTCCGCCGTGCCCGGGAATGATTCTGCCAGAATCCTTCACATTGTAATGACGTTTCCACTGAGATTCGATAAGGTCACCATAAACGCCGGTGATACAGAGAAGAGCTGCCATTGCCACGCAGTGGCACATCTTGAAGGTGAAGAGTCCTGTCAGATTAAGTACCACAGATACAGCGACAGCTGTCAGAAGTCCGCCCCAGAATCCGATCCAGGACTTCTTGGGTGAAATCGATGGAAAGAGTTTCCTGCCGTATTTCTGGCCTAAGGTCATGCCGAAGAGATAAGCTCCCACATCGGATCCCCATATTATCGCAAAGAAACAGAACAGAAGCATTCCGTCGAATTCGCCTGCAGCATTGAACACGGCAAAATTCAGCAGGGACCATGGGACGGCTATGTATATCAGAGCCGCGTAGAGGTTCGCGAACTTGTCAAAACGGCTCTTGTCCTTGAGATACAATGAATTGATCATCAGGATGAATACCGGCACGAAGGCCAGGATGACGAGCTTTCCCGGAAAGTTGAATCCCTTATAAAGATAAGTCAGGATAAACAGGGTCGCGCCGGCAAGAATGGAAAGAATCTGCGAATAACGGTAGTCCTTGCCACACGTCATCTGCAGAAACTCCCACATCATCACGATGAGGCAGAAGAGCATCACGGCTCCGAATATGAATTTACCGGTAAGGAACGCGGCGAGCATAACCGCCGCGAAACCTATACCGGAAAGTGTCCTTTTGACAAAATTGTTCATACGGTCAGTAGGTTAGTTAGCTGTCGGAAGCCTATGCCTCAGACTCTGCTTCAGCAGTTTCTTCCGGATCCTTCGGAATCTCCTCCCCTGCCGGGGCACCTGCCCTCGGACCGAAAATTCTTTCGAGATCATCTGCAAAGATAACTTCTTTCTCCAATAAAAGAGCGGCAAGCTGCATAAATCCGTCTCTATTTTCGGTGAGTATGCCCAATGTCCTGTCATGAATCATCTCTACGAGTTCCTTTACCTCTTTGTCGATGAGCTCTGCAGTCTTTTCGCTGTAAGGCTTGGTCAGCTCATATCCCCGTGCTCCCGTGGAGTCATAGAATGAAAGATTTCCCACCTTTTCGCTCATACCGTAGTATGTCACCATTCCGTATGCCATCTTCGTGAGTCTCTCAAGATCGTTCAGGGCACCTGTGGATGGCTGTCCGTTGACGATTTCTTCAGCGACACGGCCTCCGATAAGCGAGCACATCTCGTCTATCATCTGTTCCTTTGTCACAAGCTGACGTTCTTCCGGTAGATACCATGCAGCTCCGAGCGCCTGACCTCTCGGCACAATCGTCACCTTGAAGAGAGGGTTGGCATGAGGAAGGAGCCAGCTCACAGTGGCATGTCCAGCCTCGTGATGCGCTATCGACTTCTTCTCTTCAGGAGTGATGATCTTGTTCTTACGCTCGAGACCCCCTATGATCCTGTCAACCGCATCAAGGAAATCCTGCTTGTCTATCCGAGACTTGTCATGTCTTGCTGCCGTGAGCGCCGCCTCGTTGCAGACATTGGCGATGTCCGCTCCGGAGAATCCAGGCGTATGCTTTGCCAGGAACTCCAGATCAAAATCATCCTCAAGCTTCAGACCTCTGAGATGAACCTTGAAGATTTCCTCCCTCTCCTTGAGATCCGGAAGCTCCACATGGATCTGTCTGTCGAATCGTCCCGCGCGCATGAGTGCCTTGTCAAGGATGTCCGCGCGGTTGGTTGCCGCAAGTATGATGACACCAGAATTGGTACCGAAACCGTCCATCTCCGTAAGAAGCTGGTTCAGAGTGTTTTCACGTTCGTCATTGGAAGAGAATCCCGCATTCTTGCTTCGTGCACGTCCCACAGCATCGATCTCGTCGATAAATACGATGCAAGGTGACTTTTCCTTAGCCTGACGGAACAGGTCCCTTACCCTCGATGCGCCTACTCCCACGAACATCTCCACGAAATCCGAACCTGAGATGGAGAAGAACGGCACATTTGCCTCACCTGCCACAGCCTTGGCGAGAAGAGTCTTTCCCGTACCCGGAGGGCCCACGAGAAGAGCACCCTTAGGAATCTTTCCGCCGAGGGCAGTATATTTCTTGGGATTCTTCAGGAAATCAACGATTTCCATCACCTCATCCTTCGCGCCGTAAAGTCCTGCGACATCCTTGAAAGTGACCGTTATGCTGTCCTTCTCAGCAAGCTTTCCTGTAGCCTTGCCGACATTGAATATTCCTCCTGGACCGCCGGGACCACCTCCCATATTCTTGTTCATGCCTCTGAACATGAACACCCACATCAGGACGAGAAGCAGCGGGAAGATCAGCCACTCTATCATGCCCCAGAAGCTTTCGTGATTTTCGATGATGACCTTTACCTTTTCATCGGAAGGCAGCTTTGCATTGAGCTCCCCGAACATTTCTTCAGCATTGAAGCTTCCTGAGACGAGGAAAACGAAATGAGGGGACTGCTTAGGTACATTGCCGCCGAATTTCTCAGCATACTGATCGAGACGGTCAGGTTTAACTGTAATGTGGCCTTCATATTCATTTCTGATATAGACGACTTCCTTGATGTCATCAGCCAGCCACATCTTCTTGACTTCATCCCACTCAATCTTCTGCGGATTGGCTCCGCTCTGATTGAAGAACATCCATCCGATACCTATCATGAGGATGATGTAAAGCCATGATATGCCTATGTTTATCTTCACAGGCTTTCTCCTGCGAGGTGAATTGTTTTTTTCTGCCATAGTCTTTGATTTATTGCCGCACTGCCCCGGTCTTATTCTGAGTATGAGGTGCGTTCCGCATCAGCCCAAAGATCTTCGAGCCTGTAGAATGCCCTGTATGGTGTCTGGAAAATGTGCACCACGATGTCACCGTAGTCCATTATTACCCAGAATGCGTTTTCCTTTCCTTGAGTGCGGATGACCTTTCTTCTGAGTTTCTCGATCATTCTGTCCTCGATGTTGTCAGCTATGGCGACAACATTGGGGGTCGAATCCGCATTGCACACTATGAAATAATCTGAAATTGCTGTTCCGATAGGCTTAAGGTCTAATGATACAACGTCCTGTCCTTTCTTTTCGAGCATCGCGTCCGCAATGACCTTGAGTGCTGTTTTGTCCATTCTTTAAATATTGTTAATTTTGTAAAAATATCCTGCAAAGATAAGAAACTGTTGTGTTTAAACAAACACGCCATCTGAACAAATTCCGCACCATGACAGATAGACATGACATAATATGGTTTGAAGTTCTTGATTCAACCAATGAAGAGGCTAAAAGGCGGATTTCGGACCTTGACAATTTGTCAGTCCTGTCAGCATTGTCACAGACAGCAGGCAGGGGGCAGAGAGGAAATACATGGACGGCCGAGCCGGGACAGAACCTTACTTTCAGTGTTGTGATGAAATACCGTACCGGTCATGAGAATGAAGATTCCTCCCTCCCCTATCTGAAGGCAGCCGACCAGTTCGTGATAAATGGAATCACGGCTCTTTCCATAGTCGAACTGCTGGAAACATACGGGATAAGAGCCATGATCAAGTGGCCGAATGACATTTATGTCGGTGACCGCAAGATCTGTGGAGTGCTTATAGAAAATTCTCTGCGTGGAAGCTATCTGTCATCAAGTATTGTAGGTATCGGCTTGAACGTCAATCAGAGAAACTTCGATGTTTTGCTACCGAATCCCACTTCTATGGCACTCCTGGGCAGGAAACAAGAATGTTTGCCGGAACTTCTTGAGGAGTTTATGGATATTTTCAGACGAAATTGCAGAGAATACCTCATCGACGCATCCGATTACGGTACTCTCCGCAATTCTTATCTCTCGCGGCTATGGCGTTTAGATGTCATGTCACATTTCATAGATTACACCATCCTTCCTGAAGGTCACTCGAACGGACCTATAGTCGCAGGACTGACGGACAGCAGCACCGGGGGCAAGGAATTTGCCGGCACGATCCGGGGTATCTCAGCCATCGGCAATCTCATCGTCGAAACCGCTTCCGGAACCTTGCGTGAATTCGGATTCAAGGAAATAGCCTTTATACTTTAGACCATATCACCATGTCAGGCTTAGGGAAAATGAAAGCTTCTGTCAGACGCGCATCGGCCTGCATGTCATGAGGAAGTGATGTTGTTTCTCTATCTCATTGCGGCTATGACTTCGGCGGGATTTTCGGCCTTGAATACTGCACTGCCGGCAACGAGGATGTTGAATCCTGCATCTGCCAGCGCCTTTGCATTGGCCGCAGACACACCTCCATCGACCTCAAGATCAAGGCTGAGGCCCTGCCTCTCGATTTCTGCGCGCAGAGTCCTTGCCCTCCCGTAGGTCTCTTCAATGAATTTCTGACCTCCGAATCCGGCATACACCGACATGAGAAGTACAAAATTCGCCTCTGCAAGATATGGGAACAGGCTTTCCACAGGGATGTCGGGATTGATCACCAGGCCCGCCTTTACACCTGCCGATCTGATCTGCCTCAAGACTGCGGACGGGTCGGAAGTGGCATTGACATGGAAGGAAATCATGGAGACACCGAGTTTTGCAAAGCGCTCGATATATTTCTCCGGTTCCACTATCATCAGATGGACATCCAGCGGCTTCTCGGCCTTTTTTGCAATTGCCTCTATCACAGGAAATCCGAATGAGATGTTGGGAACGAATGTACCATCCATCACATCCAGATGAAATATGTCAGCATATCTGTTGACTGTCTCCACATCCTTTTCAAGGTGCAGGAAGTCTGCTGCAAGCATTGATGGGGCTATCTTTATCATGTATTTCTCAATTCGCTGCGCTCACTCCAAATGGCAAGAAACCTGTCCTTTTCGAATGAACTGTTATATGTAATTTAATTGGCAAGCTCTTTATAATTGACTACGACATCGACCAGCAGAGCCACGAATCTGTCCAATGAAGCAAGATCGAGACGTTCTCCCGGAGCATGTACACCACGGAGTGTAGGACCGAATGAAACCATGTCCAGACCAGGGAACTTCTCTGTGAACAGTCCGCACTCAAGGCCGGCGTGAATGGCCTTTACCTTAGGCTCAACTCCGAAAAGCTTTCTGTATGAAGCCACGCAGGCGTCTCTGACCGGAGATTCGGCTGCAGGAGCCCATCCGGGATACTCTCCTTCATGCTTGATAATAGCACCGGCAAGTACGAAGCATGCCTCCATCTTTGCTGCAGCCGCTCTGCGGGCTGCTGTGACACAGCTTCTCTGGCTGGATCCGATCCGGATGACTCCCGGCTCCGTCATCTTCACTGAAGCAAGGTTGGTGGAGGTCTCGACGAAATTCTCTATCTTCTGGCTCATCGCAAGAACTCCGTGCGGTGAAGCGCATAGCGCTGTCACAAGATTCCAAGCCGTCATTTCATCAATTGCCTCTGCTTCATCAATATCTGCCTCCGCATATCCCATCTTCAGATCTTTTTCTATAGCTCCATATTCTTCAGCAACTTCTGCAGCATAAGACTCAAGTCTCTCATTTATAATATCCAGCGTATCTTCCTCTGCCGCAATCACTGCCTTGGCTTCTCTCGCTATGGCATTCCTCTTGTTGCCGCCATTGATGCTCACAAGCTGCCAGTCGAGATCAAGGATGCTGTAAAGGAAGCGTCCGAGAAGCTGCACAGCATTTGCGCGACCCTTGTTGATGTCATCACCGCTATGTCCTCCCATTGCATCCTTGACAAACACCTCCTGCATTACGAAATCCTCCTGAAGAGGCTCGTTCCTGTAATGGAATTCGGCAGTAGTGTCCAGGCCACCGGCGCAGCCCACAAATATTTCACCCTCATCCTCTGAGTCGAGATTGAGAAGCACTTTTCCGCTGAAGAAACCAGGTTCAAGGGCCATTGCTCCGTCAAGTCCAGTCTCCTCTGCAACGGTAAAAAGGCATTCTATCTTTCCGCAAGGCATGTCACTGTCAAGAAGAGCGAGCTGAGCTGCGATTCCGATGCCGCAGTCCGCACCGAGAGTTGTGTCCGGAGCTATCATCCAGCCGTCCTTGATGATATATTTTATCGGGTCCTTTGCAAAATCATGAACCACACCTTCGTTCTTTTCACAGACCATGTCGGAGTGGCTCTGAAGTACAATTGCAGGAACATCTTCATGTCCGGCTGCCGCCTCTTTCACTATCAGGACATTTCCGGCTGCATCTGTCCTGCATTCCAGTCCGCGCTGAGCCGCGAAATCCTGCAGATATGCGATGATGTGTTCTTCATGACCGGATTCCCTTGGAATCGCTGTTATCTCCTTGAAGAATGAGAGTACTTTTTCTGAATTCATAACTATCAATTAAAATGTATAGATGTCTCGACGCTGCTCGACATGACATAAATCAAAAATCCCCACAAAGATAAGACTTTGCGGGAATTCTTTATATCTAAAACACGAATAGTTATCAACAATTCATCGTCTGGCGGGAACAAGCATCTTCTCGATGTCGGACACATACTGTCTGAAAGTCTTGTCAGTTGACATTAGGTCATTGACAGTCGTACATGCGTGAAGCACCGTAGCATGATCCTTTCCTCCTATTTCCGCACCGATCGTCGAGAGAGAGCAGTTGATGAGGCTGCGTGACATATACATGGCGATCTGCCTTGCCTGAACGATCTGACGCTTGCGTGTCTTTGAAAGGAGAGTGTCGCGGGTTATGTTGAAATAATCGCATACGACTTTCTGCACCTTGTCAATGGTTATGTCGTTCTGCTGCTCGCCTACGATCTTCTCAGTGATCGATTCGGCCAGTTCCACAGTGATTTCCTTGTGGGCCAATGTCGCGTTCGCTATCAGGGATATGAGTGCTCCTTCAAGCTCACGGAAATTGGATTTTATCCTTGAGGCAAGGAAATGAAGAACATCATCGTTCAACTTCACACCCTCTCTGAATGCACGGGCCTTCAGCATTTCAAGCCTTGTTGCAAAATCCGGCTTCTGCAGTTCTACTGACAATCCCCACTTCAGACGGGACAGAAGTCTTGCCTCGAAATTTTCGAGCTCCACAGGAGGTCTGTCGGAGGTGAAGATCAGCTGTTTGCCTGACTGATGAAGATGATTGAAAATATTGAAGAATGCGTTCTGGGTGCTTGGACCTACGAGATCCTGTATGTCATCCACGATCAGCACATCCATCTTCATATAGAATGCAAGGAAGTCTGTCAGCTTGTTCTTGACGTTCACGGCATCCATGTACTGTGTCTTGAACCTGTTTGCAGGAACATAAAGAACCACGAGTTCAGGATATTTCTTCTTGATCGATATACCTATGGCCTGAGCGAGATGCGTCTTGCCGAGACCCGGACCTCCGAAAAGGAACAAAGGGTTGAAGGCGGTCTTGCCCGGAGCATCCGAAATGCTCTCGCCTGCTGTGAATCCCATCCTGTTGCACTCGCCTACCACAAGGTTTTCAAAACAGTAAACTGGATTGAGCTGCGGATTGACCTGCACTCTCTGAATACCGGGAAAGACGAACGGACCCGGATTTCCGGCCTTCATGTATGTCTCTACTGAAATCGCCCTGTTCACCGGAGCATTTCCGTGTGCTGCCGGATATACAAGAGACTGCTGTCTTTGAACCGGAGTCACCACATATACAAGCTTGGCTGCTGTTCCGAGCTCCTTCTTGAGTGAAGCTTTCAGAAGATCAAGATATGCACCTTCCACGTATTCGCGGAAGAATTCGGATGGAACCTCGACAGTAAGCGTTGACTCAACCATCGATACAGGCTTGATCGGCTTGAACCATAGGTTGAACTGCTTAGGATCGATGTTCTGCTGAATGAAATTCAGACAGTTGTTCCAAACAGATATGTGCTTCTCTTGTGTCATCTAAAATAGGGTAATAGTCAAGTTTCAGACCCGTCTCTCAAACGGGAGTACAAAGATGGTGAAAAAAAAGTTATAAAAAAGAAAAAATTCTATTGATTTTTAATTTTATTTTACATCTGACCGTTTTGGATTTTTCAAAACAGTAAAGATAATAACTATTTGAGAATCAAGTTATTGTGACTCAACAAAATTGCTAATATATTCATTTTCGTGAGGATAACAATTTATAATAACTTAAAATAACTCAAATAGCGTTTTTTCTTGGACAGAGCCGTTTAGAATATGGAAATTCTTATATACTTCTTAGGATTTTCTTCTATTTTCCTGACAAGAGAGTCGATGTCGTTCAGAAGAGAATCTATCGAATCGTACATTGAATTGTCAACAAAAAGTTTTCCGATCGTGCCGTCAGGATCGTTCATGTTTTCAAGCAGCTCCTTGAATGAGGAAACGACTCCTGCTATATCATCCTCGTCAATTGACGAGACAACGTCCGAAATACCGGCAAGAGCGGTATCGACCCTGTCAACTGTTCCGCCGAGCTTTGAAGAAAGTTCTGTGAGGTTATCGACAAATGCATTAAGCTCTTCAGATTTTCCGTTCACCGTTGCAGCCACTCCTCTGACATCAGCCATAGTCAGTTCGAGATGCTTCAGGGTTCTTGCTATGCTGGCCTGATTCTCATCTGAAAGCATTCTGTTGACAGATGATACGGTCACACTAAGACTGTCAAGTGTGTTGCCGACCTTGGCGAGAAGAGGACCGAGACTGTCTTCGAGGCCATCCATGAGGCCGGCGGCAAATGAAGGTTCGAGGTAAGCGCCGTCTGCAACAAGCTGAGTGTCGTCACCCAAATCGATGCGTATTCCCTTTCCACCCATTATATCGACGCTGTAAATGGTCATTTTCGAGTCTGCCGGGATGCGGAACTCCTTGCTTATCGAGCATGTCACCTTGAAATCATCGGTAGCCTGTTCGTAAACGACTTCAGCAACCTTTCCTGCCTTGAAACCTTTAATATATACCGGCGCAGAGGCCACGAGTCCTTCCACATTGTCGTACCTTGAGACAAGTTCTATCTCCTTATTGAATATGTCCTCCCCTCTCAGATAATTTATGAGAAAGAATGATGCAACGAGTACTGTTACGACGAAAATCCCTATCTTAAGTTCTTTTGTGTGCATGATGATTCCTTTTATAATATAATACGTATGTTCATTTATCTTACTCTTTCAACTTTGCTGCCGCTTACCTTTACCACAAAGGCTTCAGGAAACTTTTTCCTCACCTCCTTCAGACCTGACTTGACAGTCTCGAGATCGGCCGACCGCGAGGTGACATATTTATAAACATTGCTGTCTGGTGCCTTCACTGCAGTGACCTTGAGACCTTTGAGAGCCGGATCTCCATCACTGATCCTGCGGCCGAGCCCCATGATCTGTATTCCGTACCATTCCTTATCTTCTTCTGTCTGACCGGCTGCAGATGCGGCCAGCGCGTTCTTCACTGCATCCGTCAGAGCTGCGGTTGCCTCGGGTGAGGTGACAGATACTTCTGCAGGCGAAGCTTCCATCTTCATGCTCGAGTCATATTTCGTCTTGTATGACCTGAAAGCTTCGAAAAGCCGTTGTGCGATTTCTTCCTGCCCCTTTGCCGATGCCAGATATTCATATTCTGAAGCATTGGAAATGAATGCGAGTTCAAGAAGGACCGACGGCATATTCGTTTCCACAAGCACCTGGAATATATCCTGATCTATGACCGCCTTGCGCGGCTTGAGAGGAGACTTTATCAGATGGTCAACCACTTCACTTGCAAACAGAAGGCTGCTTTCGTAAAAGGCCGTCCACTGGAGTTTATGACTGATGAACGATTCCGGTGAATCAGGGTCATAATCCTGATATTTGGTCTTGTAGTCCTCCTCGAGGATGATCACCGAGTTCTCCTGCTGCGCAACCGACATGTTCCGCTCGAAATAGTCTGTCTTGTTCTTTGAATTGTCGGAACGCTGGCCGAGAATATGCACGGAACTTCCGTATGCGGATCTGGCGGAACTGCTGTTGCAATGTATCGATATGAAAAGATCGGCATTGTTGCGGCGGGCTGTCATAGCTCTCTCATGAAGTCCGATAAAGACGTCGGAATCCCTTGTGTATATTACCTTTACATCAGGGTAGGCCTTCTTGATCTTCTCTCCGAACAGCTTTGAAATCTTCAGGACGATGTGCTTTTCGCTCGTGCTTTTTGTCTTTCCCGGAGCACCGGGATCCTTGCCTCCGTGGCCCGGGTCGATTACGACTGTCTTGAGCCCGAGGTCACTATGCTTTGTCTGTGCATTGCATATATATATAGGTGTAATGAGCATGAAAAGGCTCGCCATGACACCGAAAAAACGAAGTTCAGTCCTCATAAGGTCGCTTCAATTTGGTAATAATTGAAATTAGTTTTAAATTTGCGATTTGCAAAAATACGAAGAATTTGCAAAAACAGGAAAAACTCAGAAAGTTATTTGATGTCGATATATAGAAAGGGAACACATAAGACTCGTATCGGACGATGGGGACTGGCGGTAGTGATGCTGCTTGTGCTCAGTACTTTTACGGTCTCCTCGCAGGATGACAGACGTGGCAGACGTGCGCGTCGTGAAGCTGCAGAGGCCGTATCAGACACATTGGTTCTTCCTGAAATTTCCGACTCTCTCCGCGCTGTCCGGGATTCGACTGCAAGGGCGGATTCACTTGCCGCCAAGGACTCTCTCGACATGCTGAAGAAAAGTTCGCTTGAGGCGCCGGCATTCACCACTGCACGTGATTCCATAGTGGAGGACTTCAGTGACGGAAAGAAGATGATCTATTATTATGGAGACGTCAGCGTGACATACGGCAATATGAAGCTGACAGCCGACTACATGGAGTATGACCTCAATTCCCAGACTCTGTATGCGCGTGGCACAAAGGATACTACCGGAGTCATTACCGGACAGCCCGTGATGGAACAGGGCGGTCAGTCCTATACCATGGAGGAGGTCCGCTACAATTTCGCCACCAACAAGGCGCGTATCAGCAATATGATCACACAGGAACAGGACGGAATCCTTCATGGCAAGAACATCAAGATGATGCCCGACCGTTCCATAAATATAACTAACGGAAAATATACGGTCTGCGACTGTGAAGAACCGCATTACTATCTGCATCTGACGGCAGCCAAAGTCATGACGAAGCCGAATCAGAAGACGGTATTCGGTCCGGCCTATCCTGTCATCGCTGACGTCCCTCTTCCGATAGGTCTGCCTTTCGGATTCATTCCGAAGCGCCCCGACAGGGCAACGGGCATTCTTTTCCCGACTTTCGGTGAAGAGCAGTCCCGCGGTTTCTACCTCAGGGACTTAGGTCTTTATTTCGTTATAGGAGACTATTTCGACATAGCACTTACCGGAGACATCTATACCCTCGGTTCATGGGCAGTGGATCTCAACTCCCGCTATAAGGTCAATTACAAGTTCAACGGTAATTTTTCACTGACATATTCAAATGACCAGACGGGTGAAAAAGGTAGCGCAGACTTCTTCCAGACCCGAAATTTCGGTGTGAGATGGACGCATTCGCAAGATGCTAAGGCAAGGCCAGGAACCAGTTTTTCGGCATCCGTAAACTTCTCCAGCCCTTCAAACAGCAAATACAACTCGACAAGCGTCCAGGAAGCCCTCCAGAACCAGATCTCATCATCTATTTCATATTCGAGGAACTGGAATGGGAAGCTGAACCTCTCGATAAATGCGCTGCATAGCCAGAACTCACGTGACAGTTCTTATTCCTTCACTCTTCCTAATGTGACGTTCTCCGTGACAAAGTTCTATCCTTTCAAGCAGAAGAACAGGGTCGGAAAGGAAAAGTGGTACGAGAAATTCTCGTTGGGATACAATACGTCATTGCAGAACAAGATAAATTTCAAGGCTTCCGAATTCAAGGAACCGGGACTTCTTGACAGATTCCAGAACGGAATGGCTCATAATTTCCAGATCGGTCTCCCTAACTTCACAGCCTTCAAATACATAAATATCACTCCTTCCATCTCTTACGGCATGAACTGGTACTTCCGCAAGACGGAAAAGGAATACAACCCTGAGACAGGAGCCGTGGAAGATATAAAGGGAAAGGCATTCGGCGCGTTCGGCGCGACGCACAATTATTCCGGAGGCATATCGATGAGCACGCGACTGTACGGTATGTTCAACTTCGGAAAGCACCGCAAGCTGCAGGCCATAAGGCATGTCGTATCTCCGTCGATAAGCGCATCCTTCAGTCCGGAAAAGGGCACACATTTCAACGGATGGCGTACTCTTACATATACCGACAAGAACGGAGTGGAGAAAACGCAGGACTACAACATTTACGCGGGTCAGCTGAATGCTGTACCGGGCAAGGGAAAGACGGCAAGCCTCAGCTTCAGTCTCGGAAACAACTTCGAGGCGAAGGTACGTGACCTCAAGGACACAACAGGGATAGGCAGCAAAAAGATAAAGCTCATAGACCAGCTCAATTTCTCGACAGGATACAACTTCCTTGCAGACTCACTGAAGATGAGCAATGTTGGAGTCACGATGTCAACCTCCGTGTTCGGCAAGCTCGGAATCAGTGCAAATGCCAATTTCGACCCGTATGCCATCGTAATTGACCAGAATTATCCTTCGGGGCACAGAATAAACAGATTCGCCATTCAGGAGGGTCAGGGGCTTCTCAGACTGAATACGGCCAGCGTATCTCTCTCGTATTCGCTGTCAGGTGAAGGAAAGATCAATGGCAATGACGGTACAAAACACTCCGGAGGCAATCCGGCAGACCATTATATGAGGATATATTACCATCCGATAACAGGTGAATACATTCCAGGAGGATGGCTGTATTATACCAATCCTAATGTGCCGTGGTCGGTGAACTTCAACTATTCGTACAGCTACCGCAGCGGGTGGCAGTATTCCAACGGTCAGGCCATCCGGAAAAATTCACATACGCAGACGCTTGGATTGAGCGGAAACATCAAACTGACACCGCGTCTTTCGCTGAACATGAGCACAGGCTTCGACCTTATGGCCTTGAAGATGACAACCACTCAGCTCAGTGCAAGCTATGACCTGCATTGTTTCAATATAGCGGTTTCATGGATCCCTACCGGACAGTGGGAATCATGGAGTTTCAGAATTGCTGCCAATGCGGCAGCTTTGGCAGACCTTTTGCGGTTCAAGAAGAGCAGCAGTTACTGGGACAACAATTATTAATGGAAAATACTGCCGTAAAGATTGCAGATTAAGTATTTTTTGTTACCTTTGTGAATCCCCAGATCATTTCTGTCTGAATTTAAATCATTTTAACAATTTTATAATGCACAAGATTTTTGACCTGAAGGAGATGGATATGGAGCAACTCCGTTCCCTTGCCTCAGAACTCGAAGTCAAAGGGTTCAAGAAGATGGAAAAGGACGATCTCGTATATGCCATTCTCGATGAGGAAGCAAGAAAGAATGCGCTGAATGCGCCAGACAAGCCCGAGAAGCCTCGCAGAGGCCGTCCAAGAAAGTCGGACAAACCGGTGCCTGCTGAAGCTGCACAGCCAAATAAGGTGGAGCCGGTCAAGGCTGAAGAAGAGAAACCTGCAAAGAAGGAAGTAAAGTCCAAAGAGAATGTGGCGGCGGCAGGCGAACCGAAGCTTCAGCCTAAAAAGCGTGGCCGAAAGCCTAAGAATGCCCAGCCGACAGTGCAGGAGCCTGTAGAGAAGGCGGACGGGCCAGCAGTACAGAATGTGGCAGAGACTTCGGCAGAAAAGGCGGAAGATGTTCCGCAGCAGCAAAAGACTCAGGGAAGGCAGAAGAGGGCAAGAATACAGAAAAATACTGCTCAGTCTGTATCCGAACCTCAGGAACAGAATGCTGCGGCTGCAGAGAATGCGGCAGAAGAGTTACCTGTAGAGACTGCAAAGCCGCAGGATAAGCATTCACAGCATCAGAACCGCCAGGATAACAGAAATTTCCAGCAGCAGAAGTCTCAGGATCCGGCAATAGAGTTTGAAGGTGTGGTGGAGGCTACAGGTGTTCTCGAAATCATGCCGGACGGATACGGTTTCCTGCGTTCTTCAGACTATAATTATCTCAATTCCCCTGACGACATCTATGTGTCTCAGTACCAGATCAAGCAACATGCTCTAAAGACGGGTGATACAGTTACAGGAGAGATACGCCCTCCTAAGGCCGGCGACAAATATTTCCCTCTCGTACGAATAAAGTTCATCAACGGACGTACACCTGAATTCATCCGTGACAGGATTCCTTTCGATTTCCTTACCCCTCTTTTCCCGGAAGAGAAATTCAATCTCCTCGGAAACGGACACAACGACATGTCATGCCGCATTGTTGACATGTTCACCCCGATCGGAAAGGGACAGCGTGGACTTATCGTGGCACAGCCAAAGACAGGTAAGACGATGCTGCTCAAGTCTATAGCCAATGCAATCGCCGACAATCATCCGGAAGTCTATATGATAGTTCTTCTGATCGACGAACGTCCTGAGGAAGTGACTGACATGGCACGAAGCGTAAAGGCCGAAGTCGTAGCATCCACATTTGACGAACCGGCTGAGAGACATGTCAAGGTGGCCAACATGGTCCTTGAGAAAGCAAAGAGAATGGTCGAATGCGGACATGATGTGGTGATTCTTTTAGACTCCATAACACGACTTGCACGCGCATACAATACTGTGCAGCCGGCATCAGGAAAGGTTCTTTCCGGTGGTGTGGATGCGAATGCGCTTCACAAGCCTAAGAGATTCTTTGGTGCAGCCAGAAACATCGAGAACGGCGGATCTCTCACCATTCTTGCGACTGCTCTCACCGAGACCGGTTCAAAGATGGATGAAGTGATTTTCGAGGAATTCAAGGGAACCGGCAATATGGAGCTTCAGCTCGACAGAAGGTTATCCAACAAGAGGATATTCCCTGCAGTCGATGTTACCCTCTCAAGCACCCGCCGCGATGACCTTCTCTACTCCCCTGCCCTTGCAAACAGGATATGGGTGATGAGGAAGTTCCTTGCCGACATGAACTGCATCGAGGCCATGGAACTCCTTCAGAACAGGATGCAGCGCTACGGCACCAACGATGCTCTGCTTCAGAATATGGACAAGGAAGATATGGCATGATGCCAGTCATATATCAAAAAAATCTCACGTCGTCGGCGTGAGATTTTTTTTGTAACAGTCAGGGAATCACTTTTTGTGGTGGTCCTTATGATCTCTCTTGTGGAAGTCGTCCTTCATCTTGGCTTCATCGGCTTTCATCTGTGCCTTCGCCTCATCGATCTGCTTGTCGAATTTAGCCTTCAGCTGCTCTTTGGTCAGTCCCTTCGTCTCCACGCTCTGCTGTCCCTCCTTAAGGTTGTATTTCACCTGGTCCTTCATAAGCTGGATATTGTCATAAAGCTCGGCCTGTTCGATTGCCCGGCGATAGTGACGCAATGCGCTCATCTGATTCGGGAAGGTATAGACTCTCTCGGCCGCTACGCAGACATCGCCGTCGTATGTATATGTCTTGACATCGACAATACCGTCATAGATGTGCGTATAGACCACTGTGTTGCCGACAAGATCCACCTTCTGGACATCGGGACTGCGGTCTTTGATAGCCTTGTCCATGAAATCGCGTTCCTGACGGAAAGGCTCATCCATCGCAGCCTTCTGCTGCCTGTCGGTGCTTGTGCATGCTGTCATCGCAGCCATCATGGCCACAATAGACATAGTAATAAAAACATTTCTCATAACACTAATAATTAATCGTGCCATGAGAAATGTCAATTTCTGTGCCGTTTGTCCATTGCACAGCCTCTGGTCTTATTTAGAAACTGTTTAAATATTCTGCGTGCAAAAATTCAAACGGTTTCTTATAATTCATCAATACTGGTCCCAGCTCTTGATCTGAATGTCATCGATTGACATTGCGCAGAACGCACGGATGAAGGCTGTTGCCAGGCGGGCGTTGGTGATGAGCGGAATGTTGAAGTCGATGGCAGCTCTTCTCACATAGTAGCCGTTTGTGAGTTCCTTATGGGAGAAGTTCTTAGGGATATTGATCACAAGGTCAATCTCCTTGTTTGCAAGCATGTCCATTGCAGCCTTGTATTTTCCTGCAAGTTCCGGATCCTGTGCTTCAGTAGGCCATATCACACGCTCGGCAGGGACTCCGTTTTCATTGAGATAGCGGCATGAGCCTTCGGTCGCGTAGAGCTTATATCCCTTTTCGTGGAGAAGCTGGCATGCTCCGAGCAGATCCGCCTTCTGGAGGGCATTTCCGGATGATACAAGGATGTGCTTCTTCGGGATTTCGTACCCCACCGAGAGCATGGAGTTGAGAAGGGCCTCATTGAAGTCGTCTCCGATACAGCCGACCTCGCCTGTAGAGTGCATATCGACACCGAGGACCGGGTCAGCCTGCTGGAGGCGTGAGAACGAGAACTGCGATGACTTGATGCCTACGTAGTCAAGGTCGAACGCCGACTTGCGCGGTGCCACCGGCTTGAGTCCGAGCATTGCTTTAGTTGCCAGCTCGATCATATTGATCTTGAGCACCTTGGAAACAAAAGGAAAACTACGTGAGGCACGGAGGTTACACTCGATTACTTTGATGTAGTTGTCCTTGGCGAGGAACTGGATATTGAAAGGACCTGTGATTTCGAGGGCAGCCGCAATCTTCTTGGCAATCTTCTTTATCCTGCGGACAGTCTCGACATAGAGTTTCTGAGGCGGGAACTGGATTGTCGCATCACCTGAATGAACTCCAGCAAATTCCACATGCTCAGATATAGCGTATGCGATCACCTCACCGCCGTCTGCTACGGCGTCGAACTCAATCTCCTTGCAGCGCTGCATGAATTCAGACATCACAACAGGGTGTTTCTCAGATACTTCTGCTGCAAGTCCGAGGAAATTACGGAGCTCTTCATGATTGTAGCATACGTTCATGGCAGCACCCGACAGTACGTAAGAAGGACGAACGAGAACAGGGAATCCGACCTGATCGATGAACTGGTCAACCTCATCGAAGTTGGTGAGTTCCTTCCACTTAGGCTGGTCAATGCCGAGTGCATCGACGATTGACGAGAATTTATGACGGTCCTCAGCCTTGTCGATGGATGTAGCCTTCGTTCCGAGGATGTTCACCTTGTTCTGATCGAGTCTGAGGGCGAGGTTGTTAGGTATCTGACCGCCCACAGACACGACTGTCCCGTGAGGATTCTCAAGGTCGTGAATATCCATCACTCTCTCGAATGTGAGCTCGTCGAAATAGAGACGGTCGCACATGTCATAGTCGGTCGAAACGGTCTCAGGGTTGTAATTGATCATCACTCCCCTGTATCCCTGGTTTCTGATGGTCTGAAGAGCATTTACGGAGCACCAGTCGAACTCTACAGAACTTCCGATACGGTAAGCGCCGGAACCGAGCACGATAACAGAATTCCTATCATGCTTGTATTGTACATCGTTGAAGTTTCCGCCGTATGTGAGGTAGAGATAGTTGGTGGCTGCTGCATAATCTGCCGCGAGCGTGTCGATCTGCTTTACGCATGGAACGATACCGTGAGCCTTACGGAATGCACGCACAATATCCTCTGCGGCCTCGCTGTCGAGACCTTTATAGAGGGCATTGGCTATCTGCATGTCGGAGAAGCCCTGCACCTTTGCCTTCTTGAGAAGGTCGAGGGGCATCTGCTCGCAGTTGTCGTAAGTACGCATCTCCTTGTGGGTATTCACAATACCCATGAGCTTATTGAGGAACCATTTGTCGATCTTCGTCAGGCCGTGGATCTGATCTACAGTGTAGCCGGCCTGCATTGCCTTGCTGATCACGAAGATGCGGTTGTCTGTAGGCTCATTGAGCGCCTTGTCTATATCGCCAACCTTTATGTCTTTGTTGCCTACGAAGCCGTTGGCTCCCTGACCTATCATTCGAAGTCCCTTCTGGATGATCTCTTCGAAGTTGCGTCCGATGGACATGACTTCGCCGACAGACTTCATGCTCGAACCGATCTTGCGGGATACGCCAGTGAATTTGGAAAGGTCCCAGCGTGGAATCTTGGCCACGACATAGTCGAGAGCAGGTTCGAAGAATGCCGGAGTGACCTTTGTAACGGAGTTCTTGATGTCGAAGAGGCCGTATCCGAGGCCGATCTTGGCTGCGACGAAGGCAATCGGGAATCCGGTCGCCTTTGAAGCGAGGGCCGAGGAGCGGCTGAGCCGGGCATTGAGCTCTATGACGTAGTATTCCATAGAGTCGGTATCGTATGCATACTGTACGTTACATTCTCCGACGATGCCGATATGACGTACCATCTTGATCGCAAGGTCATGGAGGTACTGCACTTCCTTTGCACTGAGGGTCTGTGTCGGAGCCACGACGATGGATTCACCGGTATGGATGCCGAGAGGGTCGAAATTCTCCATGTTGCATATCGCTATGCAGTTGTCGTAGCGGTCGCGCATCACCTCATACTCGATTTCCTTCCAGCCCTTGAGTGACTTCTCCACAAGAACCTGAGGCGAGAATGAGAACGAGCTCTCGCAGAGGGTCACGAGCTGCTCTTCGTTGTCGCAGAAGCCCGAGCCGAGGCCTCCGAGGGCGTATGCAGCACGTACGATCACAGGATAGCCGAGTTCCATTGCTGCCTTTTTCGCATCCTCCACTGTCTCTACAGCATGTGACTTGATGGTCTTTACGTTGATTTCAGCAAGCTTCTCGTTGAAGAGTTCACGGTCTTCCGTGTCCATGATTGCCTGGACTGGAGTTCCGAGCACCTTCACATTGTATTTCTCGAGGATGCCTCCCTTATAGAGATCGACACCGCAGTTGAGAGCGGTCTGACCGCCGAATGCGAGGAGGATGCCCTGGGGTGCCTCCTTACGGATGACCTTCTCTACGAAATAGGCTGTCACCGGAAGGAAATAGACCTTGTCGGCAACCTGCTCCGATGTCTGGACCGTGGCGATGTTCGGGTTGATGAGAATAGTCTCGATACCTTCTTCCTTAAGTGCCTTGAGAGCCTGGGAGCCGGAATAGTCGAACTCACCAGCCTGGCCGATCTTCAGTGCTCCTGAACCGAGCACAAGTACTTTCTTTATATTATTGTCTATCATAATTCTGCTCTTTGCGGCTTATTGATGTCTTGAAAAGCTTGATTTCTCCTTGCTTTGCCGGCCTCGTCCGCGAGGACACGGACGGTCATGCTCTTCCGATTCATCTACAAACCTTCATCAATTATAATCTTGATATGAAATCATCTAAAGGAGTGACGTTTTCCGTGAGGCCGACGCAGACCTGAGGGTCGAACTGGGTACCGGTGAAAGGCTTGCTTGTGTGGTGTATTCCGTCAACTGTGCCGTCATTGAGGTTGGTGAAATAGACCTCCCATCCGGCAGGGATGGAATCCTTCTTTATGGTACGATAGACATTCTGCGCCGTGATGTATGAGCGGTAGGTACCTTCCTTGCGGACAGGCTGGTTGGCGCTTCTGTGCGGATGCTCGAGCCTTGACATTTCGCATCCTGCCGCCTTTGCGATGAGATGGTAGCCCACTCCGATGCCAAAGACAGGCTTGTCGCCTTCAAGAACCTTCCTGAGGATGGCGAGGGTCGCTTCATAGTTGCAGAGGCATCCGGGGCCGTTCGAAACATAGACGCCGTCATATTCCATATCAGTGAAATCATAGTCGAAAGGAACCCTTATCACTTCCGCTCCCCTCGCGATGAGATTGCGCAGGATGCTGTGCCTTACTCCGCAGTCGATGAGAACAATCTTCTTGCCTTCGGTCACAGCCGCCTTGCTTCCGTTAGGATTCTCTACATCCTGGGCCGGAACTGCCTTATATACTATAGGTTCCTTGCAGGTGACTGCCTTCGGCGCAGGCGCTTCTGCGGCTTCCGGCATTGCCGATCCTTCCGGAATGATGCTTCCCTTCATCTGACCCTTGTCCCGAAGTATCTTTGTGAGTTCACGGGTGTCGATTCCATAGATTCCGGGGAGATTCTGCTCCTTCATCCACTGCTCAAGGCTCTTTACGGCCTCCCAGTTGCTGTAGTCCTCACAATAGTCAAATACAATGAGGCCCTTCGGGTGAATCCTGTCGGACTCAAGATTCCTTGAAAGTCCTTCAGCCATCAGTTCTTCCGAAGGCACGCCATAGTTGCCGATCAACGGATAAGTCAGACAAAGAAGCTGGCCATTGTATGTCGGATCTGTCAGCTGCTCAGGGTATCCGGCCATCGATGTGTTGAACACGACCTCACCGCTGACTGCCTGTGCGCTTCCGAAAGACCAGCCATGGAATTCCATGCCGTTTTCCAGACGAAGTGTTGCTTTGAGTTTCATTTTATATATTTTTAAATTTTATCCTTCGGTATATAAGAAACTGTTTAAATTTTTCTCCGAAAAGTCATTAATTGTTGAAACTGGATGAATCTATTTGCCTATTATGCGCCTTTTTGGCATATTTTTCCTCTTTTCCTCGTCAGATAGCACCGCTATACTCCTCTGAAAACAGAAAA
>CAYXMV010000010.1:0-31765 GCA_964466235.1 uncultured Muribaculaceae bacterium
TCTCGCGTCAGCTCTGGTGGGGTCAGCGTATCCCTGCTTACTATCTGCCTGACGGACAGGTGGTTGTGGCTTCTACTGCTGATGAGGCCCTGGTACTTGCACAGAAGATTGACGCTTCCGTGAAGGCGGAGGATCTCCGTCAGGACGAAGATGTGCTCGACACATGGTTCTCTTCATGGCTCTGGCCGATTTCCGTTTTCGATGCCAACAAGGCCGGACACCCTGAGGCTGAGGCCAACAAGGATCTTGCATACTATTATCCGACCAATGACCTCGTGACGGGCCCGGACATTCTTTTCTTCTGGGTGGCGCGTATGATCATGGCCGGAAACGAATTCATGAATGAAGTTCCTTTCCGCAATGTATATCTGACCGGTATCGTACGCGACAAGCTCGGACGAAAGATGTCCAAGACTCTCGGAAATTCTCCTGACCCTCTCGACCTCATAGCCAAATATGGTGCGGATGCAGTGCGTCTCGGTATGCTTCTGTGCAGTTCGGCAGGAAACGACATCCTCTATGATGAGTCACAGATAGAGCAGGGCCGAAACTTCAACAACAAGGTATGGAACGCATTCCGCCTTGTTACCGGATGGAATGTGGATGAATATGCGGTCCAGCCGGATGCTTCCGCAGTAGCCGTGAAGTGGTTCGGGAGCAAGCTCAGCTGCGTCATCGAGACTGTAGAGGAACATTTTGCCAGATTCAGGATTTCTGATGCCCTTATGGCCATATATAAACTTTTCTGGGACGATTTCTGCGCATGGTATCTTGAAGCAGTCAAGCCTGCATACGGTGCCGGAATCGATAAGGCCACTTATGAGGCAACAATCGGATTCTTTGATGCCCTTCTCAAGATGATTCACCCTATCATGCCTTTCATCACTGAGGAACTCTGGCAGAACATGTCGGAGCGTAAGACAGGGGAGACCATCATGAATCAGCGCTATCCACAGGCTGAATCTTACGATGCCGGATTCATCGAGGCGTTCGAAATGGCCTGTGAGGCTGTGGCGGGAGTACGTAACATCCGTCAGAGCAAGAACCTTTCGCCTCGTGAGGCTCTCGACCTCAAGATCAAGGGAGCTTTCCCGGCTGAGGTCATTCCTGTCGTGACAAAGCTCGCCAACGTAAGTGTCGGGACAGCGGAAGGAGATATGTCTGCAGCACAGCGTTTCATGGTAAGGACGGTTGAGATGTTCGTTCCTCTTACCGGACTTGTCAATGTGGAGGAGGAGGTCGCAAAGCTCGAGGCTGAGCTTGCGCATCAGCAGAGATTCCTCGAAGGCGTTAGGAAGAAGCTCTCCAATGAGCGTTTTGTAGCCAATGCACCTGAGGCAGTAGTGGCTGTCGAGCGTAAGAAGGAGGCTGATTCACTTTCGAAGATAGAAAGTATAACAGCGTCTCTTAATGCTTTGAAAAACAGCTGATAAAACACATTAGTTTTGGCTTATAACATTTTTGTTAACATGTAAAGTTCATTATATTATGAGTACTTTGTTTCTTATTCCGCTGGCCATACAAGGATGGGAGTGGATCATTATCGCCCTCGTGGTGCTTCTTCTCTTTGGAGGAAAGAAGATTCCTGAGCTTATGCGCGGACTCGGCAAAGGAGTGAAGAGCTTCAAGCAGGGCATGAAGGACGTGGAGGATGATGTGAAGGAGATAAAGAAGGAAATCGAGGCTGATTCTGAAAAGAAGTAGGAATACCGGTGAGTGAAAAGACAATGACCTTCTGGGATCATCTTGAAGATCTGAGAAAAAGCATGATACGCATAGCCGTCGCATATATAGGTGTGGCGGTTGTGCTCTTCTTTTTCAAGAATCTTCTGTTTGATTATGTGATTCTTGCGCCTTCGAAGCCGGATTTCTACCTGTACAGGCTGGCTGGAATAGATTTCTCGCTGTCTCTTGTAAATATAGAGGTGGCGGCCCAGTTCATGATTCACATGAAGGTCACTTTTGTCTGCGCTCTGATCCTTGTATTTCCATACATCATTTATGAGATCTGGAGTTTTATTGCCCCGGCTCTGTATGACACGGAGAAAAGAGGGGTGCGTGGGGCATTCTCCTTCGCTTCTGTTCTGTTTTATACAGGTCTGGCTGTGGGGTATTTTGTGGTTTTCCCGCTCATGGTCAATTTCTTTGCGGGATACCAGGTCAGTCCGGAAGTGCCCAACACATTCTCCCTCAGCTCATATATCTCCCTTTTCACATCTACGGTCCTGACGTTCGGAATCGTTTTCGAATTTCCGACGTTGATAGCGGTGCTGTCCGCTTTGGGTGTGGTGACGAAGGAAGTCATGAGAGAATACCGCAGGCATGCTGTATGTGTGGTTGTGATACTCGCTGCCCTGATAACCCCTTCGGGAGACCCCTTCTCGCTTCTTGTGGTGACGGTGCCTCTCTATCTTTTGTACGAATTCAGCATCCTGATCTGCAGGAAGGGACAGATTGAAGAAAAATATTATGATATCGATAAATAACCTTACGGTGGCATACGGAGGTTTCATACTTCTGAATGACATCAATTTTCACATAAGCGAGAGTGACAAGATAGGCCTTGTGGGAAAGAACGGGGCCGGAAAGTCAACTGTCCTCAAGCTGATATGCGGGCTGCAGAATCCTACGTCAGGCAAGATTGCCGTACCTAACGGTGTCAAGATCGGATACCTGCCGCAGATAATGGAACATCATCGCGGACGCAGCGTGATCGACGAGGCCATGACGGCCTTTGCCGATATGTTTGCCCAGGAGGATGAGCTTGAGAGGATCACTCTTCAGCTTGCCGAGCGTACAGACTATGAGTCCGATGCATACCAGGACCTCATCATCAGAATGAATGAGATAAACGACCGTCTTTCCTATACACGCTCTGACAATCCTCAGGTACAGGCGGAGCGTACTCTGATAGGACTCGGCTTCAAATATGAGGAACTATCACGCCCTACGGAGACTTTCAGCCAGGGGTGGAACATGCGTATCGAACTGGCTAAGATCCTCCTTTCGAAGCCAGACGTGCTTTTGCTCGACGAGCCGACCAATCATCTTGATATAGAGTCCATTGAGTGGCTTGAAGGCTATCTTAAAGACTATCGGGGTTCGTTGGTGCTGATTTCCCATGACAGAAAGTTCCTTGATAATGTGACGAACAGGACTGTGGAGATCATGCTCGGCCGTATCCATGACTACAAGGTGCCTTACAGCAAATATCTCGAATTGCGCAAGGAACGTCTTGAACAGCAGAGGGCGGCTTTCGAAAATCAGCAGAGGATGATTGAAAAGACTGAGGAGTTCATCGAGCGCTTCCGCTACAAGCCTACCAAGTCCAATCAGGTCCAGTCCCGCGTGAAGCAGTTGGATAAGCTGGAGAGGATAGAGGTGGATCTTGAGGACAGGTCTGCATTGGCGGTGAAGTTTCCGCCTGCACCGCGTTCCGGCGACATTGCCTATAAGGCTGTTGACATGAAGGTGGGTTATGGGGCCAAGGTCGTATTCTCCGATGCTCAGATCGAGGTCCGTCGAGGCGAGAAAGTCGCTCTGGTGGGAAGGAACGGCGAGGGAAAGACGACCCTTATGAGGGTAATCATGAATGAGCTTGACCCTATGGCAGGCGAGTCGAAGGTCGGATATAATGTAAATATAGGATATTACGCTCAGAATCAGGAAGATATTCTCGACAAGGAGGATACTGTGTTCGGGACTCTTGACCGTATTGCGGTCGGAGATATACGTCTGAAGCTCCGTGACATACTCGGTGCCTTCCTCTTCAAAGGAGAGGATATTGACAAGAAGGTGGCTGTGCTCAGCGGAGGTGAACGTGCCCGTCTTGCAATGGCGAAGCTGATCCTGAAGCCATATAACCTGCTCGCCCTTGACGAGCCTACCAACCACATGGACATAAGGTCAAAGGATATTCTGAAGCAGGCCCTGAAATCATACGACGGCACTCTGATCATCGTATCTCATGACCGTGACTTCCTTGACGGACTTGTTGACAAGCTTTATGAGTTCAGGGACGGAAAGGTCAAGGAACATCTCGGCGGTGTACAGGAATTCCTCGAGCGCAGGAAGATCGAGAGCCTCAGTGAACTCGAAAGGCATTATAAGGTGAGCAATGAGAAGCCTGCCGAGGTGATTCAGAAGAAGGAAGAGGCAAAGCAGGAGTATCAGGCAAAGAAATACGTATCTAAAGAAGAGAAGAAGATAAGGAGTCGTATATCGTTTGTGGAGAAGAAGATAGATGAATTAGAAGGTAAGATGTCGGAGATTGAGGCAGTGCTTATGAATCCAGGTCCGCAAGACGATGTGATGGAACTTACGAGAGCTTATCTTGAGAACAAGAGGGAACTTGACTTCAAGATGGAGGAATGGGAAAAACTGAATGAGTCATTGGAACAATAATATATTTTCGTAGAAAAATTTAAAAGGATTCTTATATGGAAGAGAAGAAAATGCAGTATCTGTTTGGGATGCATCCCGTGCTGGAGGCAGTCAAGGCAGGAAAGAAATTTGACAAGGTGCTTCTGAAGCAAGGGCTTGAGGGGGCTCAGTTCAGAGAGCTGATGGAACTCCTCAAGGTAAATGAGATTCCTTTCCAGTTTGTACCGGGCGAGAGGCTCAACAGAGCGGTACGTGGGTCGCATCAGGGAGTGCTGGCCTATATATCGCAGATAGATTATGTTGATATAGAGCAACTTGTAAATAATGCACTCGGCCGCAGTGAGAACCCTCTCATAGTGATTCTCGACGGCGTCAGTGATGTACGTAATCTTGGGGCCATAGCGAGAAGCCTCGAATGTGCTGGCGGGCATGGAATCATAGTGCCGGCTAAAGGCGGTGCTGCGATCAATGCCGACGCCGTAAAGGCTTCTGCCGGAGCTCTCATGAGGATGGATACATGCAAGGTTCCTAATCTGCGTGTGGCTGCATATTATCTTCAGCAGAGCGGATTCAGGCTCATAGCCGCTACCGAAAAGACAGACAGGCTCATCTATGAGGTGGATATGACCGGTCCTGTGGCTATAATAATGGGTTCGGAAGGAAAGGGAATATCCCAGTCAATGCTTGATCTGGCAGACGACAAGGCAGCCATACCAATGGCCGGTGAAATCACATCCCTCAATGTATCCGTTGCTTCAGCTGTGCTTATGTATGAGGCTGTGAGACAGAGACTTTCTTCTGGAATTTAGGCTGATTGATCATCTATGTTCGTCTTAGACTCGCACTGCGACACTCCCTCTCATATTCTTCGTTTGAGGAATCTGTCGCTTGATAATGACCATGCTCATGTAGATTTTCCAAAAATCCGTCGCGGCAAGGTTGACGGGGCATTCTTTGCCTTATATGTACCAGCAGGAATGGATGGGGAAGAATCCTTCAGATATGCCTGCAGGCTTCTTGAAGGAGTGGAGGGTACCGTAGCCCGCAATCCTGATTCCGTGGCTTTTGCAACCTCGTATTCCCAGGCGATGGCAAATAAGGTTGACGGGCGGTTTTCGGTATTTCTCGGATTGGAGAACGGGTCTGCATTAGGTGAGGGATTTGATAAGCTTAAGTTCTTCTATGATAGGGGAGTACGTTATGTGACTTTATGTCATTCTTCGGATAATCATATATGCGATTCGTGCTCTTCGAAAATAAAAAGATGGGGCGGTCTCAGTCCTTTTGGAAAGGAACTTGTCGATGAAATGAACCGTCTCGGTATGCTCATAGATGTGTCACATATATCTGATGCCTCATTTTACGATGTCCTTGAATGTTCTTCCAAGCCGGTAGTGGCCACCCATTCTTGCTGCAGGGCCTTGTCTGACCATCCACGCAATATGACTGACGATATGATCCGTGCCCTCGCTGCCGCCGGAGGAGTTGTCCAGATAAATTTCTACCCTTTGTTCCTGGATGCAGCATTTTCTGAGCTGATTTCAGGTTCCGGTCTGGTTGAAAGAGGGGAAGTCATTGAGAAAGAATTCATTGCAGATCCTTCAGACTCAGAGAGAAGAGCAGCGTGGAACGCCGTTCAGGATGAACTTCAAGCATTGCCGCGTCCGTCATACAAGCTGATTGCAGACCATATAGACCATGTCGTGGATCTTGTCGGAGTCGATCATGTAGGTATAGGCTCAGACTTTGACGGAATAGAGGTGACTCCGGATGGCATGGAGGATATTTCCATGATGCAAAAGCTTTTTGACGAACTTCGTGCACGTGGCTATTCGGTTTCAGATCTTGAAAAGATAGCTTCCGGTAATTTCTTCCGGGTATTGGGAGTCTGATACTGACCTTATCTGTTCTTCTGATGCATGACCACTACTGTGACAGCAATCAGGATAAGGCTGATTCCTATCATCGAACGCATGTACAGATGCTCATGAAGGAAGAATACCCCAAGTACAACAGCTGTCAGAGGCTGCAGTGCGCCGAGTATTGACGTGAGGGTAGGGCCGATGCGTCTGACAGCCTTTACTCCTGTGAAGTTCGAAACCATCGTTGACCAGAGGGCGAGTCCGGCTATGTACAGCCAGCTTTTTCCCTCTGTCACTACAGTCAGCTTTCCGTCAAATATGAAGGCGCATGCTATGAAATAGGCAGCACTGAACAGCATCATCCACGTGGTGAATTTCACGACTTCTATCTTGTCGGCCTTGATCTGCTTCATCAGTATGTAATACGCGGCAAAGGAGAATGCGGAGATTATGGAGCAGGTGAGTCCGAGTCTGGTGTTACCCCCTTCTATTATAAGACTGTCTCCGGATGCAAGGAGATATACTCCGAAAATAGAGATGACTATTGCTGCAATATCAACCGGGGATTTTCTGTCTCCGAAGAAAAGCATCATGCAGATTGCTACGACCACAGGGTACATGAAGTTGATAGTGGTTGCGATACCGCTTGAAATGTTCGCATAGCCTATAAGCAAGGTAACTGATGTGATAGATCTGAGTGCGCTCAGCAGGATGATTTTCCAGACTTCGTCGAAGGAGTTGAAACGGAGTGATTTCCTTTTGAAGAAAGAATACAGCATCAGGACTATTCCTGCAATTCCCCATCTGTATGACAGAATGTCGAAATCAGAAAGCCCGGCAGCAAGAAGGCAAATGCTGAACAGCGGCGAAAAGCCGAAGGAAGCCGAGGATATTGCGGCATAGAAGATCCCGTTTATCCTGATTCTTCTCTTTTTTCTGTCGTATCTTGTCAGCTGTCTGCCCATTGTTCTCCGTCATTATTTTGTAACATACTTGTTGTTAGTTAAAACATGTATGTTTTAGTTATTGTATATTAAATATTTAATTCCTTTTGGATTTTGATTCTCAGCGCATTCAATGCTGAGGATGCGAAGCGTTCGATATTGCGCTTCCTGTCTCCTTTGAAAGTCATTTTCAAAGTCTGGGTACTGTCTTTGGAACTGATTCCTATCCATACGAGACCTACAGGTTTCTCTTCGCTGCCTCCTCCAGGGCCAGCTATGCCAGATGTGGCCACGGAAAAATCGCTTCCGGTCAGCCTCCTTATTCCTTCAGCCATCTTAGCCACGCATTCGCTGCTGACTGCACCAGATTCTTCGATTATTTCAGCCGGAACTCCGAGCACTCCTGTCTTTACACTGTTGGCATACGAAGTGACGGAGCCGAGGTAGAAACCGGATGATCCGGGGATGCCGGTGAAGAGTTCCGAGATCATGCCTCCAGTGCAGGATTCTGCCGCACTCACCGTCTTTCCGTTCTGCAGAAGCATCCTGCCTATGCATTCCTGAAGAGTGTCGTCATGATCCGAATAAATCGCGTCACCGAGAATCGGCTTCAGCCGTGCAAGTTCCGCCTCCATTCTTTTTTCTTCATCCCCGCGGACTCCTCCGTATATCGATAGGCGTAACCTTACGCCTGTAACAGGATTAGGCAGATATGCAAGATGCATATCGGACGGAAGAGAATCTTCCCAGCTTTCTATTGTCTTTGCAAGAACAGACTCAGGAAGTCCGAATGTCATTATCGTCTTGTGACAGATGTCGGTCACGGGGTGGTTGGCCCTGATGTCTTTCAGAATATCATCAAGTGCGCCGACAGCTTCGAATGGCACTCCAGGAAGTGAGTAGAGAGACGCCTTGTGTCCGAATCTCTCTTCTGGAAAGCGGAACACCATGACCGGTGCGGTACCTTTACGGTTAGGAATGACATCACATGTTTCCGGTACTGAAGCCTGGGCCAGATTTATGTCCAATGCGGCTATTCCTCTTGCGCTCAGTATCTTGTGAATGATCTCAAGCTGCCTTTCATCCGTTTTCCATGAAACGGCTCCCGAAAGCCCAGCAAGGGCCTTTTTAGTAATATCGTCTTTGGTCGGCCCCAGGCCTCCCGTAACTATCACTATGTCGTTGTGCTGAAGTTCTTCTTCAAGCGCTCTGATTATGGTATCGTGGTCATCACCGATGGAAAGCATTCTCGTCACCTGTATTCCCAATGAATTGAGGGCCCGGGAGATATGTGAAGAATTGGTGTCGATGATCTGGCCGATGAGAATTTCGTCACCTATTGTGCAGATTGATGCCTGTGTCATTTTGTTGTCCTGTTATCTGATTCAAGATGTCTGATGATTCTTTTTACAAGTCCCGGACCCTCATAAATGAATCCCGTATATATTTCCACGAGGGATGCACCGGCATCAAGCATTTCCTTTGCGTCTTCCGGTGTCATGATGCCGCCTACACCTATGATGGGCAGCTTGCCTTCAGATTTATGATGAACATATCTTACGAGTTCGAGATTCTTCTTATGTACAGGTGCACCGGACATTCCTCCATTGCCGATTTCCTCTATCTTTTCTTCGGAAATGCTCGTCAGGCCTTCACGGCTGCGGGTGGTGTTTCCGGCCACAATGCCGTCTATTCCCGAACGCAACGAGTAATCGATGATTTCATCTAACTGCTCATGCGAGAGGTCAGGGGAGACCTTGAGCAGGATAGGGCGGTAATTGTCGTAGTACATTCTTAGGCTCAGAAGCTTGTCAACAATCTCGGACAGGAATGATATATCCTGCAATGCGGTGAGCCCTACGACGTTAGGACATGAAATATTAACGACGAACATGTCAACGAAATCATATAGAAGGGCGAAAGCCGTCTCGTAGTCTTTGGCGGCGTCTTCGTTTATGCTTGTCGTGTTCTTTGATATATTTGCAGCCACAATCACTTCCGGACGCACCTTTTTGAGATGTTCCACGGCATTCTTGACTCCTTTGTTGTTTATGCCGAAGCGGTTGATTATAGCCTTGTCTCCGGGAACCCTGAAGCACCGTGGCTTAGGATTGCCGTCCTGAGGCTGGGGAGTGAGTGAACCGATCTCCACAAAACCGAAACCGAAATTGGCCATGTCATTATAAAATTCGCCGTTCTTGTCGAGACCTCCGGCAAGCCCTACTGGATTAGGGAACTGTATTCCGAAAACCTCTCTTGCGAGGTTTGGTGACTCCTTTTTATATAAAGCGCGCATGATAGGACGTGCAAACGGGACATGCCTCAAGAAAGAAAGGGCTGAAAATGTCATGTTGTGAGCAGTTTCAGGGTTGAAACTGAAAAGGATAGGCTTCAATAAATGTTTATACATGATCAATAGTGATTGGTGCAACGCACAAAGATAGCAAAAAAAAAGTACTGCATGGCAGTACCTGATAGGTGATATGAATATTTAAATAGTCTCGTTTATTCTATAATTCCTGAAAGGAACCATCATCGAAAAGTACAAGAATCTTAGATACTTTTCTTTGTTTTACAGCCTGTTGCGAGGTTTCAACTAAATCTTTCAATAAAGTTATGGGGACTGTCGGTTCAGAAGGGGAGTGCGGAGGGTTTGGATTTTGGACAGGTGCAGGAGATACTGAATCCGATTCCTGTGTCTCGGGAATGTCATTCTCCATGTCTGCGTAAAGATCATTGAACAGAAGATCATCCTGTGGATGTGCCTGTATCTGTATGGGTTGGGCAGGCAGGGTAGTCTCGGAGCCGGAGTCTTTATACATTCTGCCCTTTCCGAACATCAGCCATTCCATATTCAGGGCAGGGTATTTGGCCATTATCGCCTTTATGAACTCATAGCTCGGATTGTTTCTTCCTGAAAGTACGTGCGACACACTTGCGCGGACAACTTCGATCTTGTCCGCAAATTGTGATTGCGTGATGTTTTCCGCCGCTAAAAACTGCTTTAATCTTGTGTTCATGTTTGTTACCTATTGATTCACAAATATAGACAGAATTATTAACAAATACAAGGTTTAACAAATGTAACGCGGACTACAGAGGGCCCTGTAGAATATGAAATTTAGCGATATTAAAACATTATATAAATCTATATAAATACCTGATTATTAAATATAAATATATGTAAATTCTTATGTACAGCACTCTGATTGGTAAAATAATTGCTTTTAATAAGCAAAATAAACATAATCATCATGAATAATATATATAGGTAATAAACCATAAAACACAGATTAACAAACAATTAGGATAAATAAAAATCAATCATAAATAAATCTTATGTAACATTTGGGAAATTACAACCATAACCGGAACAAAGCGCAGTACGGGTGATTTAAATTCACAGATGTTAATGATGATATGTCCAAATGTTAATAACATTTGTGAATTACAAATGTGAACAACGCTGCATGATGATGTGACTTCCCTTTTCCTCGTAAGACGGCAGCAGGATACTCGATTGTGCTCCTGCAAAGGAAGAACAGATATGAATATCAAAATTTCATTAAGAGGTGGAAAATGTATATTTTTGCGGACGATTTGACTAAGATGAAAACAATATTCTCAGAATGATACCTGAAATAAGAATAGAAGACTACAATTATCCCCTCCCGGACGGGAGGATTGCAAAATACCCCCTTCCCGACCGTGACGGCTCCAAGCTTCTTTGTTATAGGGAAGGTAATGTGGAGCACGTTTCCTTCAGACAGATTTCAGATCTGGTTCCGGAGGGCTCTCTGATGATATTCAATGATACTAAGGTCGTTCCGGCGAGACTTCAGTTCCAAAGGGCTACAGGGGCGCACATCGAGATATTCTGCCTTGAGCCCGTGCTTCCGGAAGAATATGTGTCGATGTTCGCCGTGACGGACAGATGCCGCTGGAAATGCATTGTCGGCAATGTAAAGCGATGGAAGGGCGATACCCTTCATCTTTATAATCCTGCTGGTGACCCTTCGGTGGAGTCTGTCGGCCTGCATGCTGATCTGGTGGAAAGGGACGGTGAGACTTCGGTTGTGGAATTCAGCTGGTCTGACGGTTCGCCTTTCTCAAGGGTGCTTGAGATAGCCGGATCTGTTCCTATTCCTCCATATCTCAACAGGGATACTGAGGCCATCGATTTAGAGAGGTACCAGACCTTATATGCCAGGTATCGAGGCTCTGTGGCCGCTCCGACCGCCGGGCTGCATTTTACTGAAAATGTGCTCGAGGCTCTGAGAAAGAGGAATATAGATACCGAGAACGTGTGCCTTCACGTCGGCGCCGGTACCTTCCTTCCTGTGAAATCATCCCTTGTTTCTGAGCATAACATGCATCGTGAGCCTTTTGTCGTGAATATTGAGCTTCTGGAGAAACTTATTTTGCACAACGGTAAGGTTACGGCTGTGGGAACCACCTCCGTAAGGACTCTTGAATCTCTTTATTATGTGGGTGTGAAATGTATTGAGGAAGGATGCCCTTCTGATGTCTCACAGTGGGAGCCGTATAACCGTGAATATCCATATTCATTGGAGGAGTCACTTGAAGCGATAGTGAAATACCTTAGGGATAATGAATTGAAAGAGTTGAAGGTAGGTACAAGGATAATCATAGTTCCTGGCTATCGTTTCAGAGTGGTTGATGTCCTTGTCACCAACTTCCATCAGCCTCAAAGCACCCTTCTTCTGCTCATCTCGGCCTTTGTGGGTGGGGACTGGAAAAGAATATATGATTATGCTTTGGGCAACGGTTTCCGTTTCCTCAGCTATGGTGACAGTTCGATTCTTTTCCGCAGATAAAGCGCCATATATGTCAGGCGGATTTGATAATTGACAATGTTTTGCTAAATTTGCCGAATGTACTAAATAACCGACTTATGATAGATTTAACTGAATTTGAAAGCATAAGCCCTTATACTGATGAGGAAGCGGCGGAAGCATTGAGCAAGCTGGCCGAGTTCCCGCTTCTCTCTCAGATTTCCCGGCAGTTCTTTCCGGAAGAATCACCTGAATTTCTGAAGAATCTTCTCAAAACCATAAAGACGATTGACGATTTCCAGATTCTTGTGATGCAGAAGTTCGTCCGTTGGGTGCTTGAGCATACCGCCCGTAACTTCTCATACGACGGAGTGTCGAATATTGATCCGGAAAAGAAGTTCCTTGCTTTGTCCAATCATAGGGATATAATGCTTGACCCTGCAATCATGCAGCTTATCCTCTATACAAACGGGATTCCTATGACGGAAATAGCCGTAGGTGACAATCTCATAACCAATCAGACCATAGAATGGCTTATACGTTCCAACCGTATGATCAAAGTCGTAAGGGGCATTTCCGCGAGAGAGCTCTATCTCTCGTCCCAGATGCTTTCTAAGTATATCCGACTCAACATCACCAATCAGAGGAGTTCGATATGGCTTGCACAGCGTCAGGGCAGGACAAAGAACGGATATGACATCACAGAGCAGGGGCTTCTCAAGATGCTCGACATGAGCGGTCAGGCTGATTTCCAGACGAATTTCGAGGAACTGAACATAATTCCGATGAGCATTTCTTACGAATATGAGCCATGTGACATACTCAAGGCCCGGGAACTTGTGATTTCGAGAAAGCATAAGTATGTGAAGGCTGAAGGCGAGGATTTCAACAGTATCGTCACAGGAATAATGCAGCAGAAGGGCAACATTCATCTCAATATAGGCAAGCCTCTTGCTTCTGATGAGATTGCCGAGGCTGCAAAATGCGACAAGAATGACCGCTATCAGTTTATCAGGCATGCGGTTGACATCAGGGTAATCGAAGGCTACAGGCTGTGGAAGAACAATTATGTGGCATACGACCTTGCCAACCAGTCATATAAATATTCTCACCTTTATGAGCCGGCAGACGTGGAGCAGTTCGTTGACTATATGCAGAAGCAGCTCGATACGGTGGAGCCGACAGTGAACAGGGAGGATCTCAGGCGTATCTTCCTCGATATTTACGCCAATCCGGTATTCACGAAGGAACTTCTCGAGAAGGAAAAGATAACGGGAGGAATCCTCCTTTAATTAACGAATGAAGCCGTCCCATTGATGAGACGGCTTTTCTTATGCCACGTTCGGTCTTAGAACAGTTTCTCGACTTCAGCGACTATGCTTTCTGCAGGAAGTGACGGGTCAAGAACTGAATGAGGCTTTGCATAGAATACTTCGCCTTCCGCTTTTGCACGTTCCTCGCCTCCGCCCGTGATATTGAGCATTATAACATCGTCTTTCTTTACCACGCCGTCCCTTACTGCCTTGAAAAGTGAGCATGTGGCTACGGCTGCGGCGTTGTGGATGTCGATTCCCTCAAGCTCAAGGAATTTCTGCTTCCACTCTGCAAGTCCGCAGTTGCATACCTTGAATATGTCTCCTCCGGCATCTTCCATGGAGTCAAAGAGTCCTCCGGCAATAGAGTAAGGTGGTTTTCTGTTGGAAAGTACCTTCGCATCGATTTCTGCAGCTGCGCTGCGCGCTTCTTCCGGTGTCATCGGCACAAGATTTCTGGAGTGTGCCTTCCAGGAGTCGTACATGATGGTGAAAGGAGCGTTCTGTGAAGGATAGAGCTTCATCTTATGGTTTCCGAATCTTCCATCCTCGATGAGCCTGAGATTGTTCTCCCATGCCGCTATCGTTCCGGTACCGCTTCCGATGGCCTGGAAATATGCGTCAGGAATTCTCCCTATGGTTTCCACAGCAGAAAGGAGTGTCGTACCCATACCGTCGCGTCTGGCAACGTTCTTGGCTCCACCTTCGGCTCTGAAACGAGGGCTTGTGCAGACTGCATCTGAAAGAGCGATGGCATCGAAATAGTCGGATCCGGCCGGAGAAGCTATGATCTTCACGCAGTCATTGAGCGGCTTCTTGAACCACAGTGCATTGATGTTGTCGTAAGGTATGGAAAGAAGGAGCGGTATATTATTGTCAGAGCATACCTTCGCGAAGGCCCTTGCCGTATTTCCTGCCGAAGCTACGACGAGCACCTTGTCATTGTCCTCTGGAAGCCTTCCGCACACCGAATAGGCCTCTGTCTCCTTGAATGAGCAGGTCTCCATCTTTGCGCCCTTTTCAGGCCAGTATCCTGAGAAAGTGATATAGAGGTTCTCGAGTCCGAGATGGGCTGCCAAAGCTTCTGACTTGTAGGTAACAGGTGCGCATGAACCGGCAAGAGTCCTTTTGACAGGAAGCCATTCCGCATATCTGTAGAATCCGTCGAGGTCCTCGCGGGGTGTGAATTTCTTGTTTTCATATTCGGCCCTGATAAGGCTTGGTCTGTCGTCTTCAGGATCGGCGAGAGTCCATCCCGCATCCTCGAATCTTCTTCCTGTGCCGACATTGACAAGGGTGAATTTTGTAGGTTTGAAACTCATTTTATTCAGGTTTTAATTGTTTATTCTTTCATTTACCACCTCGGCTATGTCCTTGACCGGCCTGTCCGCATAGCGGTTGAAGGTGCTCAGACACAGAGGGCAGGCAGTTACAATTACCTCCGGCGCAGCCACCGTCAGGTTCTTCAAGGCATTTTCCGTAAGCGCCCTGCGCCTGTCGAAACTCAGGGTCAGGCTTCCGAGGCTGCCTCCGCAGCATACGCTTTCCTTGCCGGACTTTCCTGCTTCCACTAATTCGCCGGCGTTCTTCATCACATTCCTCGGTGCTTCATAGACGCCGCAGCCTCTTCCGAGTTCGCACGGATCATGATAGACGAATCTCATTTCATCTTTTTCTACAGTGATCCGCCCGGTGTTGATGAGCCTTTCGATATATTCGGTATGGTGAAGCACCTCGATTCCCTCGAGCTTGTATCTTTCCTTGAATATCTTGTAGCATATAGGACATGACAGGAGAAGGATGGTTGCACCGGACGACATGATGATCTCTCTGTTCTTCTCCACCATCTGCCTTGCCTGATCGAGACGTCCCGCCATCCACATAGGACGGCCGCAGCAGAGACCGCCGTCCCTGTCCATTATCTCATAGTCAGTACCGGCCTTTTCGAGTATTGAAGTCATCGAACGGCTGATTGCAGGGGGCAGATTGGTCATGCAGCCTTGAAAATACAGAACTCTCTCAGATTTAGTATCTGAAACATCTTTGTTTAATGTTGTAACAAATTTGTTAAAGCTATTTGAGAGGCTTTTCGCATCAATATTTGAGTAGTCAGGGCTGAGATTGTAACGTCTTGCACTGCGCTGCGCTATCCTCATCTTGTCGCCTTCAACACCTACAGGGCAGACGGCTGTACACTTTCCGCAGAGAAGGCATTTGTCGCTGATCTCTTCGATCCGCCTTTCATTGTGCCTCTTGATCTGCCTGTTAAGATAGACTGTCGTATCCCTTATGTTTGTCTTTACAGCGCTCATGGGACATGCATCGATGCAGACTCCGCATCCCGGGCAGGAATATACCTCGACTTTTGCGTATCCCTTTCTCGCATGACGCACCTGCAGTCCGGCATTCCTCATAGGAATGAGCAGTATTTCTGCCGGTATGTGCATGTATCGGCTGAAAGGGAGAATGCACAAGAATATGCATAGTGCGATCGAGTAGGCCCACCATGTCGGAAGCATGTTCATCTGGTCGGCAAAGAAGAAATGGAGAACGGAGTTCAGCGATTTGGTCAGGAACGAACCGCCGCTGATGTCGGCTGTGAAGCCTTCAGCGAGAAGTCTCAGAGGGAAGATGCACCACAGCGAATACAGTCCAATGAGGTCTGTGAAGCTCGCTCTTGTGGTACGTCTCATTCCGAAGAAGCGCGAGCGCACCCTCTTGACTATGGCCAGGATGATTCCGCTGAGCACGACGAGCAGGAAAAAGTCCATGAGGAAGAAGAAGAACGATCCCTTCATGGTGCTTTCTGTGACTGCCACGAAATATCTGAAGAATATAGGATACCAGATCTGGTGTACCCTCTGAGGGGTGTAGAGAAAGACCTCGATATGGCCTATCACGATGAGCATGAACCAACCGAAGGCTATGCTTGAATGCATGTAGCCGAGAAGCTTGTTACGCTTCCATAGCTTTACATGGAAAAGGCAGTCACAGAACCAGTCCCTGACGTTCTTTGTCATTATCTTCGGGTTGATCAGGGAGAGGAAAAAGGTCTTTCTGTCCTCCGGTGTCAGCTGGAATATGACGCGCAGTGCTCCAGCAACGCACCAGGTGAGTACGAAGAGCATTCCGAAAAGGAACGGAAGCACGAAATTGTTATAACCTGACAGATAAATCTCTCTCATTGTGCATCCTCCATCTTATATATCCTGCTGATTGAAAGTATCAGATGGCGTGTGTTGATTCCTCTCGGGCATACCATCGTGCACTTTCCGCAGAGCATGCAGTTCTTCATCATCTTGAAAGCCTCGGCTTCCTTTCCTCTCTGCAGGCAGAGCAGAACCTTTCTTACGCTCATTCCTGAGAATCCGGAGGCGGGACAGGTCGCGCTGCATGAGCCGCAGGCCATGCAGCGTGCCGCGTCGGGCTCGACGCGGCAGAGCTCGTTGAAACGAACTCTGCCGACCGTATCCAAATTGATTGTCGAGCTTGGTGAAATCCTGAATCCGAACATATTCATCTTTCGCTGCCTGTTATCTGTGAATGTATTTCAAGAACGGCTGAACGGGCCTCTGCAAGGGTTTCCGGAACTGTCTTAGGGCCTGTGCAGGCTCCGGCATAGAAAATACCCTTCTTAGGGGAAGAAGTTATGTGAAACACATTGTCGCTGCTTTTGAGGAAACCGTCAGAGTCTATCGGGAGGGCCAGCATGCCGGCAGTCTTTGAACTGTCCGGGTTGCAGACCATTCCTGACATGAGCACAAGAAGGTCCAATGTCACCTTTACAGGTTTGCCGAGAAGCGTGTCTTCTGCCTTTACTATCACTTTTCCTTCTATGTTCTCGCTCACTTCAGAAACCCTTCCCCTTATGAAATGGATTCCGTAGTCACGCTGGGCCTTCGTGTAGAAGTCCTCGAACTTCTTTCCGAAAAGCCTGAGGTCCATGTAGAAGCAGTATATCTGTGCATCAGGATATTTTTCCTTAAGTTCTATGGCCTGCTTTATGGCTGTGATGCAGCAGACCTTAGAACATTGACTGTTGCGGGCCTTCTCGTCCCTTGAGCCGACGCAGTGGACGAATCCGATTGCATTAATCTGCGAATTGTCTATTCTTTCGTCCTTGCCTGTGTTGAACCAGTTCTCTAAGTCCGCATTTGTAATCACCTGGTCATAAATGCCGTAGCCGTATTCTTCCTTCTTTTCTGCTTCGAAGAGTCTGAAGCCGGTGGTTACGAGGATATGCTTGGTGTTTATGGATATTCCGTTGGAAAGCATGATGTTGTAGCTTTCCTTTAGTCTGTTTATGAATGAAATTTCCGTATTGAGGAAGATGTTCGCATCCTTGCAGCCGGCCACGAGCTCCTCCACAAGGTCATGGGCAGGAGTCATGTCAGGAAAAAGCATGTTCCAGCGTGCGACATTACCACCGAGCCGGTCGCTCTTCTCGATGATGATAGGGGAATAACCCAACCTGAGCAGCTGCGAAGCCGCTTCCATGCCGGCGATTCCGCCACCGATTATTACAATGATCTCTTTCATAGTTTAAAAACATTTAAGGTTGCCTGGAAGTCCCGGGCGAAGAATATCTTTCCTGTCCAATCCCTTGTATTTGTCCTCAAGAGAATACTCTATGCCTATCTTGTCCAGCAGAGGCTCCACAGCCACCTGATGAAGCTGGAGGCCGAGATCCCACGGATCATATCCCAGAACAAGTCCGGCTACCTCTTCGTATGTGAATACAGGGATTCCGAAGCCGTTTTCGCCGTATGTCTTGCCTTCGGTCTCAGCTATCACATACTGCCATCTGTCAAGGAAATATGGGCAGCCCGGACAGTTCGTGATGATCATGTCCGGCCTGTAAGGCTCCATGGATTCGAATTTCTTGTGGGTATTGGAAAGCGAGTAACCCTTGTTGGCCTTTATATGATACTGCCTGAATCCGTATCCGCAGCAGTGGCGGCGCTCAGGATAGTCTATCACGTTTCCTCCCCAGGATTCAATCATTCCGGCAAGAACGTACGGATATTCGGCTCCGCCGACACCCTTTGACGGGAACATCTTGGAATAGTGGCAGCCGATGTGTTCGACAACCCTGAGAGGTTCGCCGGTCTCCTTGTTTATGAGGTGGAACTTGGCCTTTTCCGCAATCTCGTTACGGTATTTATATATAAGGTCACTTGAATGTGCAAGATATTTCGGCTTCTTGAATTCCTTTCTGCAGGCCTTCCAGAGCATTTCACGGATACGTGCCTCAAGCTCAGGGAATTCGTGCCAGGTCTCGAGTATCTCGCTGTAATTTCCGAATGAAGTGATGCATGAGGCTACATAGTTTTCATATCCGGCCTCGGTCATGAGGGCGAACTGACGGGCCACGATCGTCATGGCCGTCTCCTGAGGAATAGTATCGCAGTGATATGCGATTCCGCCGCAGGTCGTATGATGCTCAGTCTCGTAGAAATCCTTTCCGAGCACTCCCTTGCATATCTCAAGGAACATCTTTTCGGAGCCGGGGAAGAAGTTCTGTCTTATGCAGCTTCTTACATAAAACCAGTGATCGTCAGGGATTTCTTTCTGATAATCACTCCATATCTTCTGTTTACCTTTATATATCATAGTCTTATTCGTTATTGAAGTGGCCTTCCGAGCAATGCTCGAACGTATGATGTAGATATTCGTCCATCGTCATTCCCATCTCTTCAGCCTTTTTTCTTGAAAAACTTTCAACCGCCTCCATCCTTTCCGTTCCTCCTGTCACATCGAATATGCTCTTGAGCTCATCCAGCGACTCCTGCGGAACCTTTCTGAGAATTCCCGGGCCCTTCCCCTTGAAGTTGGCTCCGAGGCGGGCGAATGTGTCCTCATGATGTTCCAGATGCCATTTCCATACAGGGCCTGATTCGACATGATCCTCCCATTTGAACGTATCCGGATAGACACAATAACCGTAATTGAGGATATTGCCGGTGAGCATCTTCGTGAGAGGATAAAGCTGGCGTCCCTTTTCCGATTCTGTAAAATATCCGAGTCCGGCAGACATATTTCTCAAGGCCATTATGACTAATCCGGGCCCGTTCTTGCGCGGGCATCGTGTGAGGCACGACATGCACTCGCCGCAGTACCAGATTGCATCGCTCTTGAGAAGTTTCTCTATTTCTTCATCATCCCCGCGCTGCACGGTGTCAACAATCTTGCGGGGATCATATCTGTAGAATTCCGCCGCAGGACATATTGCAGTGCATGTGCCGCAGTTGATGCATGTCTTGAGGCCTTCCTTTATGCGGTAGTCCTCGCGAAGTGTTTCATATAGTTTACCCATGATTCTAAATATGAGATATAAGATACCACATGTAGCAGACCTCGATCAGCAGGAGAATGATTCCTTCAGCCCTGTCCAGCTCCTTCTTCTTGAACATGAATGCGCTCAGGAGTATGAATACGCTGCTCAGAAGGACTGTGCCGAGATCCACTGTAGTCATTCCTGTGAATGAAAGAGGGTTTATCAGGGCTGAACCTCCGAGTATGAGCAGGATGTTGGATATGTTCGAACCGAGGATGTTGCCGAGAGCCAGCTGGCCGCGGCCCTTGAGTGCGGCCACGATGCATGTAGCCAGCTCAGGCATGGATGTTCCGGCGGCCATCACTGTGATTGCTATGAATTTGTCCGACACTCCGAACATCTTTGCGAGTTCGGTGGCCGAATTCACGAACAGCTTTCCTCCGATAATGAGTCCCGCGAGTCCTCCGATGATCATCAGGACTGAAACCGGTACGCTCATGACCTTGATGTCGCCTTCCTCATCCTGATCGGCTGTGTCTGACTTGAATGAACTGTACAGATACCATGCGAATATCAGAAGAAGGAGAATGCCGTCTATCCTGCTGAGCTTGTCCTCGCCGATACCGAAAATAGTGAAATTCATTCCGATAAGTATCAGGAGTGTCGTAACGCCTATATTAAGAGGTATGTCTTTTCTGAGATTGCTTTTAGTTATTGTAAGGGGAGCGATGAGGGCAGTGACTCCGAGAATCATCAGTGTGTTGAAGATATTGGAGCCGACGATGTTTCCTATGGCCATGTCGGCCTTGCCTTGGAATGAAGATAGGAAGCTGACCACCATTTCAGGAGTAGATGTGCCGATGCCGACAATTGTAAGGCCGATGACGAACTCGCTGATACCGAATCTTTTGGCTATGCTTGAAGAACCATCGACAAGATAGTTTGCACCGAAGAGAATGAGCAGGAGTCCTGCCAGAAGTATAAGAATCTGTATGGTCATGGTTTGGTTTTAATAGCTTATTAAATCATAATTTAAGCAAGCAAAGTTATATAAAAATATCGAAAATAATTATATTTGCCGGCTATAGCTAATGTATAAATCATCATGAAAACCGTCATTTCCCTCATCTTTTCGATGCTTTTTTCTGTTTCAGCATTCTGTACTGATTCATTATCAGTGTTTTATCGTATCCGTCTTGACGGTGATATAGATGCCGCGGCGCAGAGACTTGTCGTGCTCGGACTTGAAAATGCAGAGAAGGCGGGAGCGGATTATGTAATGCTTGACCTTAATACATACGGTGGCGCAGTAAATGCGGCTGACAGCATCAGGACGGCTATCCTGCGTTATGAGAAGCCGGTAGTTGTTTATGTGAACATGCAGGCAGCTTCGGCAGGCGCCCTCATAAGCATTGCATGCGATTCTATCTATATGAGGACAGGAAGTTCCATCGGAGCAGCTACTGTAGTGGATCAGTCGGGAGGAGTGATGCCGGACAAATACCAGTCTTTCATGAGAGGCATGATGAGGGCCACAGCTCAGGCTACGGGTCGCGATCCTAAGATAGCCGAAGCCATGGTTGATACAGCGGGAGTGCTCAGCCTTACTCCCGAGGAGGCTGTAAATGTAGGATATTGTGAGGGAATATATGATACAGAAATTGAAGTCGCACAGGCGGTAAGTGGTGATGATGGCTTTGTAATCAAGAATATGGAAGATGATCTGACTTTGCTGGACAGACTGATTCAGTTCCTGTTGAACCCTCTTCTCAGGTCAATATTCATGATGATGATAATCGGCGGAATTTTCGTTGAGATCCGTACTCCGGGTATAGGGATTCCGCTGGTCACAGCCATTATCGGAGCTCTTCTGTATTTTGCTCCGGCATATCTCGGTCATCTCGTATCTTATTGGGAGATACTTCTTTTTGTTGCCGGTCTGATATTGATCGGAGTGGAGATATTCGTGCTCCCTGGATTCGGAGTCTGCGGTATCACCGGTATCGTGGCCGTAGTAGTGTCACTCGCTTTCGCCATGGTTGACAATGCTGACCTCTTCCACTGGGACGGCAGTCTCAATCTTCAGCCTGTGATCCAGCCTCTCGGCATAGTCATCCTGTCCGCAAGTGCTGCTGTTTTCGGTTCCGTGTGGTTAGTGAAGAAGCTTTATCCTACGAGCTCTTTCGATCATGTCGCCCTTCGTCAGTCCCTTACTGCAGAAGAAGGCTTCACAGGCGTGGTTTCCGGTTTGGAAAGCCTTGTCGGCGAGCCGGTTGTGGTATTTACCGACATGCGCCCGTCGGGCAAGGTAAAGACCACAGACGGACGCATAGTCGAAGCTGTATTGAAATTCGGCGGATATGCCTCAAAAGGCCAGACCCTTCGTGTGCTCTCAGCCGAGCAGGGGCGCCTCTATTGCGAGATTCTCTGATTATTTCCTCTTGAGCGCAACCACATTCTCGACATGATGCGTGTGCGGGAACATATCCACCGGCCTGACGGCTGTAATGACATAGTCCCTGCAAAGAATCTCGAGATCCCGTGCCTGTGATGCAGGATTGCAGCTCACATAGACCATGCGGTCCGGTGCCGCATTCAGGATGACCTGGGCCACATCCGGATGGATTCCGGCTCTCGGCGGGTCAAGGATGATCACATCGGGACGTCCATGCTCTTCTACAAAGTCATCGGTCAGAATGTCCTTCATGTCTCCCGCGTAGAAGTCACAGTTGGTGATGCCGTTGCCGGCTGCATTGATCTTGGCGTCCTCGATAGCCTCTGGAACGTATTCGATACCTATCACCTTCGATGCCTGACGCGATACGAACTGTGCTATGGTTCCGGTGCCTGTATATAGGTCATAGACGGTCTCTGAGCCGGTCAGGGCAGCATATTCGCGGGCTACGCTATAGAGTTTGTATGCCTGCTTAGTATTGGTCTGATAGAATGACTTCGGTCCGATCTTGAACCTGAGTCCTTCCATATATTCATATATCGCATCCTCTCCCTTGAAGAGCACACACTCCTGATCAGAAATCGAGTCATTAGGTTTGCCGTTGATCACATAATAGAGTGAAGTTATCTGAGGGAAGGCTTCTGCGACAGCATTCAGAAGGCAAATGCGGGCCTCCGCATCTTCGTGGTAGAAGCATACAATGAGCATTACGTTCCCGGCCTCGGTTGTCCTGATGAACATGTTTCTAAGGAAGCCTTCATGCTCCCTGATATTGAAGAATGTGAGACCGTGACCGAGGGCATACTGCCTGATGAAGAGTCTTATCTCGTTGGAAGGGGAGGGCTGAAGGTAGCAATGCTCTATGTCAAGTACCTTGTCGAAAAAGCGTCCCACATGGAATCCGAGCCCGTATTTCTCCTGTTCCGTCATGCTGTCGGGATTCTCATCCTCAAATATCCAACGCTTCTGCGAGAATGTGAATTCAAGCTTGTTTCGGTAGTACATAGTGTCGTCCGACGGCACTATAGGGGATATTTCCGGTACTTCGAGGTGACCGATACGTACAAGCTGGTCCCATACCTGCTGCTGCTTTGCCTGCAGCTGCATCTCGTATGGAAGCGGCTGCCATTTACAGCCGCCGCATACTCCGAAATGCCTGCAGAAAGGCTCTATGCGATGTTCAGAAGGCTTTACCATGCGGAGAATGAATCCTTCCATATAATTCTTCTTCTTTTTGGTGACCTTCACGTCCACGATGTCTCCCGGAACGGCAAACTGCACGAAAAGTACAGTTCCGTCTATTCTTGCTATAGCCTTGCCTTCTGCTGCAACGGCTTCGATTCTGACATTCTCTAAGATTAACTCCTGTTTTTTTCTTGCCATAATAATAAAAGCCCCGAATTTATCGGGGCTGCAAAATTACTTATTTTCCTGTAATTTAGGAAATCTTGACGCGACACTTGTAGAGATTCTGTGACACATTGATCATGAAGTCACCCATCTTTTCAAGTTCAGAGACAATATCCATGTAATAGACACTTGTGTGATAATTCTTTGTGTTGCTCTCAATTCCTTCGATTTCCTCTTCGCGGAGGTTGTTTCTGAGGGTGTTGATGCGGTCTTCAGCATCGTATGCGTTCGAAATTTCCGTAAGGCTCGATTCAATGTATGCATTGAGATTGTCTATCATCACATCGTATGCCTGATCCACGACATCCACCATTGCGTTGAGCTTCTTGATACTGTCAGCGTCGAATGTCTTTTTGTGGATGTTCCTGCGTGAAAGGATTCGGCTGATGGCCTCTCCAGAATCACCGAGGGACTCGAGTTCTCCGATGATCTTGTACATTGCCTTAACCTGCCTTGAAGTGTTCTCGCTGAGTTCTTCTGATGAAACGGCATTGAGGAATGTTGCGATCTCGAACTCTATCCTGTCGGAAATCTCTTCATATTTCACAAGCTTGCTCCTGAGTTCCTCGAACTTGTCCGGATCAGTCACGTTTATTGCCTCACGCGCATAGGCAAGGCCGTTCTTCGATATTCTTGCGAAATGCACGATCTCCTTGATTGCCTGATCGATTGCAAGTTCCGGAGTGGCGACAGGACCTCCCTCGATGTATTTGAGTCTGAATGCATCATCTTCCTTGTTTACCGGCGCCTTGATGGCTGCAGTCACAGCCTTTTCTATGAGACCTGTGAACCAGATGAGGATGCATGTGTTGATCACATTGAAGAGGGTATGGAGCATTGACAGACCGTAGAGCGCAGCTGTGCCTTCCGGACCGTCAGGGGCAGTTACTGCGAATCCTTCGGCGGCAGGATTAGGAAGGCCGAAAAGCTCGATTATCTTTCCCACAAGACCGAGGAACGGCTTGAAGAATAGCAGTGCCCAGATCACACCGAATACATTGAATATGGTGTGAGATAGGGCAGCGCGTTTTGCGGCAGTATTGCCGACGGATGCTGCGATGTTTGCTGTGATTGTGGTACCTATGTTCTCTCCGAGCACCATTGCACATGCCATGTTGAAAGGAATCCATCCCATACTGAGCATGATGAGTGTAATGGCCATGGTGGCAGATGACGACTGGAGCACGAGAGTGAGGACTGTACCGAATCCGAGGAAGATGAGCACGGACCAGAATCCGTATCCTGACCATGTCTTGACAAATTCAAGAACCTCAGGTGTCTGCTTGAGATCCGGAACCGATTCCTTCATGAATGAGAGGCCGAGGAAGAGGAGGGAGAAGCCCACGATGAGCTCACTGATATTCCTTCTCTGGCCTTTCTTCGAGCATGAAAGGATGAATCCCAAGAGCATGAGGGGAACGGCGAGGATTGAGATGTCCGCCTTGAAGCCGAGCCATGCGACGAGCCATGCGGTCACAGTCGTACCGATGTTGGCACCCATGATTACGCCGATTGCCTGCACGAGGGTGAGGAGTCCTGCGTTCACGAAGCCTACCACCATTACGGTTGTTGCTGATGATGACTGGATTACGGCTGTTATGCCCAAGCCTGTCAAGACTCTTTTGAACGGATTAGATGTCATTGAAGAAAGGAATCCTCTGAGCTTGTCACCGGCGGCTTTCTGAAGTCCGGCACTCATGAGGTTCATTCCATAGAGGAACATTCCCAACGCTCCGAGGAGCGTAAAAATCTGTAGAATACCCATAATTTTTGTTGAAAAATCGAAAAATCGGCCAAAAATAATCAAATTTCTAATTATTGCCAATAATTTGTAGAGGTAGTTCAGCAATTTCTGAAGGCTTCCTGTTTCCTCTACATTTTCTCTCAAATATTACAAGTTAACATAATATCAATTGTGTCGCAAAGCTCTGTAAAAGGGGAGAGACAGCAATCTGGGATTTCATTATTATATTTTTTGCTATGCCATGCTATGATAGACAGTCAGATACAAATTAGTATCGGACGGCTGTTCAGAACCGGTTTCATGCCCGGAACACGGCCTTTGAGCGTTTCCAGTTGCCGAATTTAAGGTCGGAGTCCTTCATCAGGATGTTCAAGCTGAGCCCGGAACCGAAATTTAATCCAGCTTCCTGACATCCGGAAATCTGGAGAAGATTCTGATGTTCCGGATAGACTTCGGAAACATCCCATCCGTGCGGAAGCCCGAGAAGCTTTATTCCGTCAGCCTGGTCATCGCATTCCTCGAATACCATCTCAAGTTCCGGTTCAGTGAGAGACTCGTTTTCGTCACCGATGAGCTGACAGCTCTGGAAGGTCTCGAAATTTATGGACTTTGCGTACTTGACGACCGCATATCCTTTCGGCCATTCACCTATAATTGTCCTGTATGGAGTCTCGTAACCGAGACATTCATCGATTGCCGCAAAGAAATACAGCATCCCTTCGTGCGGAAGCCTGTTCTCCGGATCAAGACCGGCGATGTCCTCGCAGTTGATCTGGCATACGAAGGTAAGAGGGTAATCGTAGGTCTCCCCTCCTTCGGTCACCTGCACTGTCGGATAGTGCATGTTTTCGGGCATGTCAGGGTCGCCCCACCATTTGCTGCCGCAGAAAAGTATTCTTTCGGTCTTATTCAGATTGATTTTTATTGCCATATAAATACCTGTTTATCAAAATGTTATGCCTAATCCTAAAGAAATGGCGCTCAGATATGCATTGTTTCTGTTGACCTTGTCCATAGGAATTTCTTCATCATAATATATGACTGTGGGATGAGTATAGGTCATCCTCAACGATGCTATGAAATCAAGCTTCGTATTGCGGCTGAGAGACATCCTGTAGCCTCCTCCGATCTTGCCTGTGAGTATCTCCTGAATCGGTTTCTTCAGACAGATTCCGCTTCCGAGGTCAAGAAATGTGAACCATCTGTCTGCAGAAGGGTCATTCCCGAAATAACAGGTACCCCTCAAGAATGCAGGGACTACCTTGTGAAGGTCGGCGACTCCGGCCATACCTATATATAAAGCTATATTCCAGTTGCGGCTAAGATTATAGCCTACATTCAGATATGCTTCAGCGTTGCTGTGATAGACGAATTCATTGTCGGCATCATCCACGCGGTAGCCTTCCGGAGAAAAGAAGTTATGGTGCCAGCCTGACTGGAACGTGGCAATATAGCTCCATTCAGCACCGAAAGTGATACGTGGAAACGACTTTTCCTGTGCATTGACATTTATGTTGAATGCACTGAGTATCATCAATATGAGCACAACCCTCTTCATTTCCTGTCAAAATGTGTATCTGACTCCGACTTCCGGCATTACCGACGCCATGAGTCCCATGCGGTAATAACGCATGTCCAGATGGTCGTCATGAAAGACGATATGCGTGCCGATTACCGGGGAGATGCTGGCCGATATGGTGACATTACGGTCGAATTCGCATTCTATTCCGAGGCTCCCCTTCAGGCCGAATGTAGCTCCCTGAGGCCTTAGAAGGTCATTTGTCCATCCAATATTGAGGCCGGGGCCTGCGAAGAGCCGTATTTCATTTCCGTTGCGTGATCCGTATCTCGAGAATATCATGTTCCAGGCGAATGAGGCCGAGATGCCCGGGTATCTGCCTTTTCCGAAAAACCAGTCTCCGCATTCCGCCTTGACCGACAAGTCGATGAAGCTTTCGCTGTCTATGTAATGTTCGTATGATAGCCTTATGCCGCTGACGGAGAATGCTGCACCGGCACTTTTCGGCTGAGCAGGACACTCGCCCATCATTATGAGCGATAATGCTGTAATCAGCAATGGTTTCAGGTGTTTAGTCTCCATCAGGTTCAGGCAATATCTTGCGAAAATACGAAAAATAAGTGAGAGTGCGGGAATTTTTCTTAACTTTGTAGGGTTGTACTAACCTTAAAACCAATTAATCATGTCTGTAACCATCAAGACAGTCTCGACTAAGAAAGACTTCAAGACATTCGCCCGTTTCGGTAACAAACTGTATAAAGGCAATCCTTATTATGTGCCGAGCATGCCGTGGGATGACCTCAATACCTTCGACAAGGAAAAGAACGGAGCATTTGAGTTCTGTGATGCGGAATTCTATCTCGCATATAAGGACGGCGCGGTTGTCGGCCGTGTGGCAGCCATTGTGAATTATAAGGCCAATGAGGCCTGGAATACCGATCAGGTGCGTTTCGGATGGATTGATTTCATCGACGACATGGAAGTGTCCAAGGCTCTTCTTGATACTGTTGCGGCTTTCGGAAAGGCACGAGGAATGAAGCAGATAGCGGGGCCGCTCGGATTCACGGATTTCGACCCTGAGGGCATGCTTGTGGAAGGTTTCGACCGCGTCAGCACTATGGCTCTCATATATAATCATCCTTATTATCCGGAGCACATGAAGAAGCACGGATATGTGAAGGAGACAGGGTGGGTCGAGTACAGGATCACTATCCCTGAACAGCTTCCGGAAAAGCATGTGAAATTTGCTGAAATCGTCAAGGAGAGATATAATCTGAAGCTGAGAAAGCTGACCAAAAGGCAGATCAGGAAGGAGAAATACGGCCATAAGCTTTTTGAACTCATAAATGAGACATATTGTGTCCTCTATGGTTATTCTCTTCTTTCTCCTAAGCAGATAGACATGTATGTCGATGTATATCTCAGTCTTGTTGACACGGAGATGCTTTCTTTCATCGAGAACCAGGAAGGCGAACTGATCGCAGCCGGCATCACCATACCTTCATTGTCCGAAGCCTTGCAGAAATGTAACGGTGAGATCTTCCCGTTCGGATGGTGGCATCTGCTCAAGGCCATGTTCTGGAAGAAGCCGGAAACTCTTGACCTTCTTCTCATCGGTGTAAGGCCTGACTATCAGAATAAAGGTGTCAACTCACTGCTGTTCGTGGATCTTTTCCAGAATTACCGGAAGATGGGCTTCAAGTATGCGGAGACCAATGCCAACCTCGAAACCAATGCAAAGGTTCAGGCAATGTGGAATCCGTTCGAGAAGGAACTTCACAAGAGGCGTTGGGTGTTCGGAAAGGAATTATGATGAATCTCGAAGAAAACATAGGACGAAGCAGAATGCTCCCACCTCTTCCGGAGAGGATGAGGCCGCATGACCTTGACGGTTATGTGGGCCAGAGACATCTTGTCGGACCGGGATGCATATTGCGCAACATGATAGAGAACGGAAACCTCTCTTCATTCATCCTGTGGGGCCCTCCGGGAGTAGGCAAGACTACCCTCTCCCATATCGTAGCCAAATCTCTCGGGCGTGAATTCTTTACCCTTTCGGCTGTCAGCGCCGGAGTGAAGGATGTGCGCGATGTAATAGACAGGGCACGTTCCAATTCGCTTTTTTCAGGCGGTATGTCCCCTATCCTGTTCATCGATGAAATCCACCGCTTCAACAAGTCGCAGCAGGATGCCCTTCTCGGTGCCGTCGAGGACGGAACCATAGTCCTTATCGGTGCCACAACAGAGAATCCTTCTTTCGAGGTCATCACTCCCCTTCTGTCAAGATGCCAGGTCTTTGTGCTCAAGTCGCTCGGTGCAGAGGATTTACAGCATCTTCTCGACAGGGCGTTGAAGGAGGATGAAGTCTTGAAACACAGAGAGATAGAAGTACGTGAAACGGATGCCCTCTTCCGCTATAGCGCGGGCGACGCACGCAAGCTGCTCAATATTCTGGAGATTGTCGTAGGCTCGTTTACGGGCGGAAGGCCGGTGGTCATAGACAACAAGGCCGTGACTTCCTGCCTTCAGGAAAACACGGCCATTTACGACAAGGGTGGAGAAATGCACTATGATGTGATCTCTGCCTTCATCAAGAGTGTACGTGGCTCAGATCCGAATGCAGCGGTCTATTACCTTGCCCGTATGCTTGACGGCGGTGAGGATCCCCTCTTCATCGCGCGCCGTCTCTGCATTCTTGCGGCCGAAGATGTCGGCCTGGCCAATCCGAATGCCCTCCTTCTTGCAAATTCCACCTTCCAGATAGTCCACAGCATAGGAATGCCGGAGGCACGTATCCCGCTTTCTGAGTGTACGATATATCTTGCATCATCTCCGAAGAGCAATTCGGCATACATGGCCATCAATGAGGCGCTCGCGTTTGCAAAGGACACTCAGATGGCTTCAGTGCCTCTCTATCTCCGCAATGCTCCGACCAAACTGATGGAAGAACTGGGCTATGCCGACGGCTATAAATACGCTCACGACTATCCCGGCCACTTCACCGACCTCGAATTCATGCCCGCCGAACTTTCCGGCCGCAGATTCTACGAGCCCGCCGACAACAAGCACGAAGACGGCCTCCGTACCCGCCTCGAATCCCTCTGGCCGAAATACTACAAGAAATAAAACAGGTGCTTTAGCGACACTCGCGTTATTCATATAACAACCCTCCTTAAGAATGTGCTGTTTCTTCGGGAGGGTTGCCTATGCTGAAGTTAATTTGTCCCTAACTTCTCAAAATGTTTTATTAAATATTTGTAATATTCCTTTTCCTTTTCAATGTGTTTCCTCAAGTCGCTGTTATAAACATTGACAATCCTATATTTGAATTGATTGTCGAATTCCTGTTGACTAATGACTCCTCTTTCAAGCATTATTGCTCCTAATTCAAGTACTCCGAGATAATCAAATACCTCTACATTAGAATGTCTGATTTTATCCTCTTCTTCTATTACATTTCTACAAGGATGCTGTATATATTTCTGATCGCTTTCCAGATCCTTGAGCAAAGCCATTTTATCATTGTCACTTTTGGCATGCCTGTTCTTTGAATCGAATAGATAGAAATGAATCTTCTTCTTTTCACCGGTGTTCAATAACTCTCGAAGATAACCGAGTAGTTTTACTGTTTCTATATCAGATTGTTTCTTCAGTTGGAAACATACAAGCCATAATGAAAGACATCCTCCGAAAAATGTTATCTGGGCTTTCAAGTCGAAGAGAATACATGCTGAGTCATCTTTAATGGTGTCCCAACATTTGAGTATAGAGCAAACGATAATCCATATGAGCGCAATAACGGCAGTAAGCAACAAAATAAAACTCATTGCATTAGCAACAGAATTTAAACAGTTGTTCAGATTCGAATTCTTTTTCTTCATGATTCTAATATTTAATGTGAGATATATAATTTCAATTGTTATTCCTGGACGCAACGGACAGGGTAACCGTTCGCGCAGTAGCGGGCGAGGTCCTTGCTCGCGAAACTATTGTTGAAGTAGAGGGGGAGCGCGTAGCCGTAGCTGATGTACGGACTGGACGACCAATAGTAACCCTCGACGCCACGACCGCTGGCATCACCATGGTAGTAATTGCGAGAACCGGCAGCAGGGAAGAATACCTGTGCTTTATCTTCAATCAAAGGAGCTGTATCATAAACAGTCGTTGAGACTCCACTGAAATAATAACCATTCTGATCGTCTTTGGATGTCCATTCAGAATAATCTGTTTGCAAAGCATTCAACTCAGCGTCTGTCGGAACGCGCCAACCATTCGGACATGGGTCATTGACGGTCTTGACAGGTGAATCCTCTGTACCACTGTTCCACATGGAATAATAATCACGTCCCTCAATCCAATTAGTTGAACCTGTGAAGAAATAACCGGCCATGCTCGCATCCTGACCGACAGCCGCTGAAACCGGGCCAGGATAAGTCGCAGGTTCCGAATCATAATCCGCAGAATAACCCTGACCATATTTGCGTCCCCACTGATAGAGCTTGCCGTATGGGAAACCTTTGTCTGTAACACTGCCTCCGGTATCATATGTCGGAGCCTTGTAACCGCAGTTGACAGGCGCCCAGACGGTACCGCCGACTGCTATACCCTTTCCATGGTTGACACCATATTCGTCTATATAATCTTTTGTAGCTACGGAAGTTGGCACAGAAATGACATTCACAGTACAAGACTTGGAAGCACCGCCGACTGCAACGGCTGTGATAGTTGCTGTTCCATCCGAGACGGCAGTGACGACACCTGACTGATCTACAGTTGCTACCGTAGGAGCACCTGATGACCAGGTAAGGGTTTTGTCCTCGGCACTATCAGGAGCAACGATTGTAACAATGGAATAAGATGTGGAAGGAGCAAGGGTCAGAATTGATTTATCAAAAGCAATGTCCAACACCTTTATTGAAGAGTCTGTATCTCCTTCCCCATCCTCTGTCACCTCATCAGCGAGGATGACAGTCGGCATGACAAGAATACTTGAGCGCAGGACGGTGTTGGCAACACTTGTCTCAATTGTATAGGTCTGCGAGGCGTCATCTGTCACAGTTAC
>CAYXMV010000011.1:0-29162 GCA_964466235.1 uncultured Muribaculaceae bacterium
CTTCAACGGCGGAGCAGAGGCCCTCTTCGAGAACGAGGACCGCATCCTCGTGAACTCGCCTAAGGTAGCCACATACGACCTCCAGCCGGAGATGAGCGCCCCTATCGTTGCAGAGAAGCTCGTAGATGCGATCAACACAGGCCGCAACGACCTTATCATCCTCAACTTCGCCAACGGCGACATGGTAGGCCACACAGGTGTATATGAGGCTATCCGCAAGGCAGTTACAGCGGTTGACGGATGCGTGGAGAAGGTGGTTGAGGCCGCAAAGGCACAGGGCTATGTAGTACTTCTCACTGCAGACCACGGAAATGCAGACTATGCGGTGAACGACGACGGCACCCCTAACACGGCACACTCGCTCAACGATGTTCCGTTCATCGTGATCAACGCCGGCGACGATGTGAAGGAAGTCAGGAACGGCAAGCTCGCCGACATCGCTCCTACCATCCTCAAGCTGATGGGCATTCCTCAGCCTGCAGCAATGACAGGCCAGCCGCTGATCTAAGAATCTGCATCATATCGCAATTTAGAGACTGCTTAAATATTTCGTGGAAAGATTTAAGCAGTCTCTCAGTCAAAACGTCCTGCTATCTTATGACAGCAGGACGTTTTTTGTCGGTAATATTGTATAAATTTCGTAGATTTACAGATTGAATCAAACCATTGATATGAAAAGACTTTCCGCACTCGTTCTCGGACTTGCAATTTCGACGGCAGTACTGTCCGCAAAAGTCACAGACCACGTGAATCCGTTCATCGGAACCACAAATTACGGAACCACCAATCCGGGAGCAGTATGTCCCAACGGAATGATGTCGGTCACTCCTTTCAATGTAATGGGCTCAGACCTGAACCGTTATGACAAGGACAGCCGTTGGTGGTCAACCCCTTACAGCCATGACAACAGATACTTCACTGGATTCTCACATGTCAATCTCAGCGGAGTGGGCTGTCCCGAAGTGGGCCTGGCCCTTACCATGCCGACAAGCGGCCCTCTGAATGCAGACTATCATGTCTATGGTTCGGAATATCATGATGAGACAGCCAGTCCAGGATACTACGGCTGCGGACTCACGGCTTATGGCATAAAGGCGGAAGCAAGCGCCACGACACGCACATCCATCGAGCGCTATACATTCCCCGAAGGCCGGGGAAACATCCTCATCAATTTCGGAGAGGGTCTTACGAACGAGACCGGAGCATGGCTGCGGAAGGTGAGCGCGACCGAGGTGGAAGGAATGAGGATGGCCGGCACATTCTGCTACAACTCCCATGCAGTCTTTCCGGTATATTTTGCAATACGCATAAACAAGAAGCCTTCCGAATCAGGATTCTGGAAATATCAGCCGCCGATGAGCGGAGTGGAAGCCGCCTGGACAGCTGATGACGGCACGTACAAGATCTATAGCAGATACGGACGTGAAATAGCCGGGGACGACATCGGATACTGGTTCAGTTTCGAGACAGAGGAAGGAGAGCAGGTGGAACTTCAGATGGGCGTATCGTTCGTAAGCTGCGAAAACGCATGGCTCAATCTCGACACCGAGCAGGCACCTCTGACTGAAGGCTCATCCAATTTCGAGAAAGTGAGACAGGAGGCGGAAGCGAGATGGGAGGCGGATCTGTCGCGCATAAAGGTGGAAGGCGGGGGCGAAAGAGACAAGGAAGTGTTCTACTCCGCCCTTTATCATACACTTATTCATCCGAGCATATTCAATGATGTAAACGGAGAATATCCTCTTACAGAATCGGACGGGATCGGGCGTGTGGCGGAAGGCCGGACAAGATACAGCGTCTTTTCCCTCTGGGACACATACCGCAACCTCCACCAGCTGATGACGCTCGTCTATCCCGAAAGGCAGCTCGACATGGTCCGTTCGATGACCGACACCTACAGGTCATGGGGCTGGATGCCGAAATGGGAACTTTTCGGGCGCGAGACATTCACGATGGAAGGCGACCCGGCAATCCCCGTGATCACAGACACATGGCTCAAAGGACTGAGGGACTTCGACATAGCCGCGGCTTACGAGGCCTTCATCAAATCTGCCACGACACCCGGGTCAGAAAACATGATGCGCCCGGACATAGACCCCTATCTGTCAAAGGGCTACATTCCTCTCGGCCTATATTCGGCCGATGCTTCGGGAGACAATTCCGTGTCTCATGCCTTGGAATATTATGTCGCTGACAACGCCCTTGCACTCCTTGCCGAGGATCTCGGCCATGAAGAGGATGCCGAAAGATTCCGCAGGCAGTCCCTGCAATACAGACACTATTATTCCCCGGATTCCGGAACCTTCCGTCCTATCCGCGATGACGGCACATTCCTCGACCCGTTCAATCCGCGCCAGGGCGAGAACTTCGAACCTGTCCCGGGCTTCCATGAAGGCAGCGCATGGAACTATACCTTCTATGTCCCTCACGACGTCGAAGGACTGGCACGACTGATGGGAGGCAGGAAGAATTTCATAAACAAGCTCCAGAAAGTATTTGACGAGGGACTGTATGACCCTTCCAACGAACCGGACATAGCATATCCTTACCTCTTCAGCCATTTCAAGGGTGAGGAATGGAGAACACAGAAAATTGTCAGCGAGATTCTCGACAGGTACTACACCGCACGTCCCGACGGCATTCCCGGCAACGACGACACCGGCACGATGTCGGCCTGGGCCGTATTCTCGATGATGGGCTTTTACCCGGACTGTCCCGGCGACCCTTCATACACCCTCACCACTCCCCGTTTCGACAGGGTGGAGATCAAGCTCGCTCCGGAATACTGCGGAGGCAATGACAGATTGATCATTACCCGTTCAGGAGAAGGGAACATGATCCGGAGCATGCGGTCAGGCGGCGTCAGGTCCGCAGCCTATAGAATCAGCCATGCGGACCTGGTAAGCTGCGGCACCCTGCATTTCAACTGCGCAGACCGATGACACCTGACCTCCTGTCTGCCAGTAACATACACACATCCGCTGCTGTCAAAAGCCGGCAGCGAATAACAACAAGACAATGATAATCAACGATATATGCGACATCTGACAATATTTGCAGCAGGCATGATGATGATGGCAGCCTGCACCGGCACCGGCGAGGGACTCACTTCCTATGTGGATCCTAAGATAGGCTCCGGCGGACATGGTCATGTGTTCGTGGGGGCGAATGTGCCTTTCGGCTTCGTCCAGCTCGGCCCCACAAGCATACCTCAGGAGTGGGACTGGTGCTCAGGCTACCATGACAGCGACTCGACGGTGATCGGATTTTCCCACACCCACCTCAGCGGAACAGGTATCGGCGATCTGTTCGACATCACCGTAATGCCTGTCACCGGTCCTCTCAGAAGTGTGGAGAACCCGGACGGACTGACCTTCGGACGCGGCCGGGAAAGCGAACCGGACAACGGGCTCTGGTCATACGCCGACCGCAGCCGGGAGATCACAAGACCGGGATATTACAGCGTGCCTCTGACGAGATACGGAATCACTGCCGAACTCACAGCCACCACCCGCACCGGAATGCACCGATATACATTCCCGGAATCGGACAATGCGGGAATCGTGATAGACCTTCTGAACGGAGGATGCTGGGACAGGACAATGGATGCACATGTGGAAGCCGTCGATTCTGAGACAGGAATGCCGACGGATACGGACACCGGTCGAGCCCTCAGAGGATACAGGTATTCACGAGGATGGGCAGACGACCAGAAGGTCTATTTCTATGCCGAGTTCTCCAAGCCTTTCACTTCTCTAAGCATCATGAGGAAGGACCTTCAGATATGGACAGACGAGTACAGGAATATGCCGTTATATGCACATGCAGCTTTCGAGACAGAGAAAGGAGAACAGATTATGATGAAGGTCGGCCTCTCCCCTGTCAGCATGGAAGGTGCATACGAAGCCCTGCATGCCGAACTTCCGGGATGGGACTTCGACGCCACGGCAGAGGCTGCGGAGAAGGCCTGGGAGGAAGAACTCTCCAAAATACTCATAGGCACGGAGGACGAAAGGGCAAAGACCATTTTCTACACAGCCCTTTATCACTCGATGACGGCTCCGGCTACTTTCTGCGACACGGACGGAAGCTATCGCGGGGCAGACGGAAAGACACATCCCGACCCTGGATACAAGACATATACGACATTCTCGCTCTGGGACACCTACAGGGCCGCCATGCCTCTGTACAGCATATTCCAACCCGAAAGATATGTCGATTTCATAAGGACCATGCTCGTGATATATCAGGAGCATGGCAAACTTCCCGTATGGCATCTGCACGGATGCGAGACAAACTGTATGGTGGGGAACCCGGGCATCATACCTGTGGCCGACGCCATCGTGAAGGGATTCGGAGGATTCGAGCCTTACCTTGCCTTCGAAGCCATGTGCGCCTCGGCCCTCAAGCCTGACAGAGGACAGGACCTCAGGATGAAATACGGTTACATCCCTTGCGAACTCTTCAATGAATCCGTGGCATACGAACTTGAATATGCCCTTGCTGACGGGGCCATCGCCAATGCCGCCGCATATCTCGCAGAGCACACGGACGACATGGAACTCAAGGGCGAATATGAAAGGACGCAGGAACGCTTCTCGGAGAGAAGCCGCTCATACCGCAGTCTTTTCGACCCCGCAACCGGCTTTATAAGAGGAAGATACAGCAACGGGCTCTTCCGCGAGAACTACAGTCCTTTCTCTTCATCACATCGTGCCGATGATTATTGCGAAGGGAACGGATGGCAATACACATGGCTCGTTCCTCACGACTTCAAGGGGCTTGCCGAATGCTTCGGAGGCAAGGACAGGCTCCTGACAAAGCTTGATTCCCTCTTCACGGTATCGTCGGTTATCGAAGGTGAAGAGGCTTCGCCGGACATTTCCGGACTTATAGGACAGTATGCTCACGGAAACGAACCGAGTCATCATATCCTGTATTTCTACACAATGGCCGGTCAGCCGTGGAAAACGGCAGACAAGGTGCGTGAAGTCCTCAACACCCTCTACAGCGCCGGACCTGACGGGCTTTCCGGCAATGAGGATGTCGGACAGATGTCATCGTGGTACATCCTTTCTGCTCTCGGATTCTATCAGGTGGAGCCGGGTTCAGGACGATATTGGTTCGGCTCCCCTATCTTCGACAAGGCAGTCATAGATGTGGGAAATGGACGTCACTTCACCATAACCGCAGCGGACAGCAGCCCGGAGCATCCTTATATCCAAAGCATCACCCTCAACGGAAAGAAATATGCAAAAGGTTATATAGAGCATGAGGACATAGCGGCCGGAGGAGAAATAATCCTGCAGATGGGCTCAGAGCCGAAGGTGTGGTACTGCGCGGAAGAGCCCGAGGAATATAAGGACCAGAGACCTGCCGCCGGGGAAAGGCTCTTCGTCAGCGAAGCGGTGGAGGAAGAGATCGAGAGGGTAACGGGGATGCTCGAGAATCCGAGGCTGAAATGGATGTTCGCCAACTGCTATCCCAACACCCTGGACACCACGGTCCATTATGAAGAAGATTCCGAAGGACGGCCTGACACCTATGTCTATACAGGTGACATCCCCGCAATGTGGCTACGCGATTCAGGAGCCCAGGTATGGCCTTATCTCAGATATGTCGCCGGCGATCCTGCACTCAGGAAGATGATTGCCGGAGTCATAAACAGGCAGTTCAAGTGCATCTGCATCGACCCATACGCCAACGCATTCAATGTCAAGCCCGTAGGAGCTGCAAACAAAAGCGACTGGCCCGCAGCGGGACCCTATGTGTTTGAAAGGAAATGGGAAACAGACTCGCACTGCTACCCTATCCGTCTTGCCTACGGATACTGGAAGGCCTGCGGCGACACCTCAGTTTTCGGAGAAACCTGGGTCGAGGCTGTGAAGAAGATTCTCGCCGTGATGAAGGAGCAGCAGCGCAAGGACGGTCACGGAAGATACCGTTTTCTCCGTGTGACCGACAGGCAGCTCGACACAAAATGTGTGGTCGGCAAGGGCAATCCGGTCAACCCTGTCGGTCTGATCGCATCAGCATTCCGTCCGTCTGACGACGCCACCACATTTGAGTTCCTCATCCCTTCCAACTTCATGGCGGTCAGCTCGTTGCGGAAAGCGGCAGAGATACTCTCAGCCGTAAACGGAGAGGCATCCATGGCAGAGGAATGCCTCAGTCTTGCCGATGAAGTGGAAAAGGCCCTGAAAGAGCACGCCGTGTATGACCATCCGGATTTCGGTGAAATCTATGTATATGAAACCGACGGATTCGGCAGCCGTTTCCTGATGGATGACGCCAATGTGCCGTCACTGCTGGCGATGAGCTATCTCGGCGATGTCCCCGCCGATGACCCGGTCTATCAGAACACCCGCCGTTTCGTATGGAGCGAGGCCAATCCGTACTTCTTCCGAGGTGCCGCCGGTGAAGGAATAGGAAGTCCTCATATCATGTCGGAGGTAATATGGCCGATGAGCATAATGATGAGGGCCTTCACATCCGACGATGACGACGAGATACGCGATTGCATCAGCATGCTGATGACCACCGACGCCGGTACCGGCTTCATGCACGAATCCTTCCACAAGGACAATGCTGAAACATTTACCCGCGAATGGTTCGCATGGCAGAACACCCTTTTCGGCGAACTCATCCTTAAAATCATCGACGACGGCCGTCTGCATGTCCTCAACAGCATAATCTGACTTATCATTCCGGCGAAGCCCATAGACCGGAAAGGAACAACATATATCATGAAGAAGCACATCTATCTGCTGCTGTTATTGGCAGCCTGCACACATGAAACCGGACTCGTGACCGAGCCCGCCGAATATGTATCAACCCTCGTCGGCACCCTGTCAGAACATTCGTTCTCCACAGGCAACACCTATCCTGCCGTAGCCCTCCCGTGGGGCATGAACTTCTGGACTCCTGTGACAGGACGGATGGGCGACGGATGGGCATACAGATATGACGCCCATCAGATCCGGGGATTCAAGCAGACACATCAGCCGTCGCCGTGGATCAACGACTACGGCCAGTTTGCGATAATGCCTGTACAAGACGCCGCGAAGGTCCATCAGGACGCCCGCGCGAGCTGGTTCTCGCACAAAAGCGAGACCGCCAAGCCGTATTATTATCAGGTCTATCTCGCAGACCACGACATTAATGTGGAGATAACTCCTACGGAAAGGGCGGCAAGCTTCATGATGACCTATCCGGAAAGCCGCACGTCGGGAATAATCATAGACGCCTACGACAACGGCTCTTATATAAAGGTGATTCCGGAAGAAAATGCAATAGTGGGCTACACGACAAAGAACAGCGGAGGCGTTCCGGATAATTTCCGCAACTGGTTCGTTGTGAAGTCCGATAAGGCTTTCGAGGATTTCACCATATATGACGGGCCTCAGAATGCCATAGAAGGCATTGAAGGACAGGAAGGCGGTCACATGATGGCTTCAGTCACTTTCAGTACTGAACGGGGCGAGAAAGTAAATATCCGCACGGCATCTTCATTCATTTCCTTAGAGCAGGCATGGATAAATCTCGAGGAAATCGGCGACAAGAGTTTTGAAGAGGTACGGGATGAGGCAAAGGCAAGGTGGAACGAGGTCCTGGGACGTATCCAGGTTGGGGGTGGCACAGAGGACCAGTACCGCACATTCTACTCCTGCCTTTACAGAAGCGTGCTCTTCCCACGCAAGCTGCATGAAACCGATGCATCAGGCCAGACCATCCACTACAGCCCGTACAACGGGCAGATATGTAATGGCTGTCTCTATACCGACACCGGATTCTGGGACACTTTCCGCGCCCTTTTCCCTCTCCTGAATCTTGTCTATCCTTCCGTGAACGAGGAAATCCAGATGGGACTTGCCAATATTGCACGCGAGAATGACTTCCTTCCGGAATGGGCAAGCCCTGGCCATAGGGACTGCATGGTCGGGAACAATTCCGCTTCCGTCGTGGCGGATGCAATAATCAAGGGAATCACCCCGGAAAGCGAATGGCAGACCCTCTATGAATGCCTTGTCCATGCCACGGAAAATGTACATCCGAAGATAAGTTCAACAGGCCGTCTCGGACATGAATATTATAACACCCTCGGCTATATTCCTTATGACGTGGGAATCCGTGAGAATGTCGCAAGGACACTTGAATATGCCTACAACGACTGGTGCATGCTCCAGATCGCCAGAAAACTCGGACGGCCTCAGGAGGAAACCGACAGATGGGAAGCAAGGTCGCACAACTGGAAGAATGTATTCGATCCTTCCCACAATCTCATGCGCGGCCGCCTCCGTGACGGAAGATTCCAGGAGCCTTTCAGCCCATACAAATGGGGAGGAGCCTTCACTGAAGGCAATGCATGGCATTATACATGGTCGGTATTCCACGATATAGAAGGCCTGAAGGAGGCCATGGGAGGTGATGACGGATTCGTGGAAATGCTGGATTCCGTATTTGTCGTGCCGCCTGTATATGATGACAGCTATTACGGCTACCGCATCCATGAAATCACCGAGATGCAGGTGGCGGACATGGGAAATTATGCCCATGGCAACCAGCCTGCCCAGCATATGGCATATCTCTATGACTGGACTTCACAGCCATGGAAAACCCAGAAGCATGTCCGCGAGGTAATGGACCGTCTCTACTCGCCTCAGCCTGACGGATACTGCGGAGACGAGGACAACGGCCAGACCTCAGCATGGTATGTGTTCTCAGCCCTGGGATTCTATCCTGTCTGCCCGGCTTCCGATGATTATGCCGTAGGCTCCCCTCTTTTCCGGAAGGCCGTCATACATCTCGAAAACGGGAGGGAACTCATCATCTCGGCTCCGGAAAACAGCCGTGACAATATTTATGTAAAATCGATAAAAATAAACGGCAGAAACCATGAAGGATGGTTTCTGCCACATTCTGAACTGCAGAAGGGGGTCAGAATCGGTTTCGACATGACCTCCCGGTAGTCTTTTTCTGCGTAAGACTATTTATTACTCTAAACCACGGCCGCGGAGAAGGGCACCTGAGTCAGGATCTGCACCACGGAAACGGCGGTAGAGGTCCATAGCCTCGTCGCTGCCGCCCTTTTCGAGGACATTGCGACGGAATGACATGGCTGTCTCAGCATCGAAGAGACCCTTCTGCTTGAAGAGCTCGAAAGCGTCCTTGTCGAGAACCTCGGCCCAAAGATAGCTGTAATAGCCTGCGCTGTAGCCGCCACCGAAGATATGGTTGAAGTATGTAGAACGGTAGCGCGGAATGATCTCGTCGATGAGACCCATCTTCCTGCAGGCCTCTGCCTCGAATGCCTCGACGTCTATGCCTTCCACTGACGGAAGTTCATGCCACATCATGTCGAGGATGGAAGCTGCAGCAAGCTCTGTGGTCATGAAGCCCTGGTTGAATGTACCGGCAGCCTGTATCTTGGCCACAAGTTCGTCAGGGATGACCTCGCCTGTCTCGTAATGGAATGCGTATGTTGCAAGAACCTCCGGCTCGAAGGCCCAGTTCTCCATGATCTGCGAAGGAAGTTCCACGAAGTCGCGAGGCACTGCTGTACCGCTGACGCTCGGATATATGCACTGGCTGAGAAGGCCGTGAAGAGCATGTCCGAACTCATGGAACATGGTCTCAACTTCATCAAGAGTGAGAAGACCAGGCTTTCCGTCAACTGGCTTCGAGAAGTTGCCCACGTTCACGATCACAGGGCGTACCTCCTTGTCAAGTCCCTTCTGCTCCACGAAATTTGTCATCCATGCGCCGCCTCTCTTAGTAGGGCGTGGGAAATAGTCTGTAAGAAGGACTCCGATGAAAGAACCGTCGGCATCCGTCACCTTGAATCCCTCGACCTCCGGGTTATATACAGGGATGCCATCGAGCTTCTCGAAATTGAGACCGAAGAGCCTGTGTGCAGTATTGAATACACCCTGACGCACATTCTCCATCTTGAAATAAGGACGCGTAAGCTCTTCGTCGAGAGCATATTTAGCCTTGCGCACCTTCTCGGCATAATAAGCCCAGTCCCATGGCTCGATCACCGAACCCTCAGGAAGAAGGCCTGCCTTGATGTCCTCGTCCATGATTGCTTGCATGTCTGCGATTTCCTCTTTTGCCTTTGCCACAGCCGGCTTCATGAGGTCAGCAAGGAAAACATCCACTGTCTCAGGGTTGCCGGCCATCTTGTCGGCGAGGATGAAGTCTGCCGGAGTGTCGTAGCCGAGAAGTCCAGCCTTCTCGACACGCAGTCCCATAAGCTTGAGGATCAAGGTCTTGGTGTCGTTCTCATTGCCGTTGTTTCCGCGTAAAGAATATGCCTTGAACATTCTTTCGCGAAGGTCGCGGTCTTCAGTCGATGCCATCGCTCCCGCATACTCCGACACCGAAATTCCGAACTCTGCGGCAAATGCATTGTTCTCGGCAAGAAGCATGTTTCCGAATGTGTTCTGAAGAGAAGAAATCTCCATATTGATTTCACGCATGCGCGCCTGCTCCGCCTCAGGAAGGGCGATGCCGTTCTTCACAAATGAATTGTAGAGCTTCTTGAGCACCATCTTCTGCTCCTGATCGAGACCGAGGTTGTCGATGTCATTGTAGAGCTTCTCCACTTTTGCGAAGAAATAAGGGTTCATGAATATGTTGTCGCTATGGGCCGAGATAAGAGGAAGGGCCTCCTCTACAATCTTCTGGAGCAACTCTGTCGCATCTGATTCCGATACATTGAAGAGGACGCTTGAAACGCGGCCGAGGATCGCACCCGAGCGCTCGTATGCCTCGACGACATTCTCGAATGTTGGAGCATCGCTGTTGGCGATGATGGCATCTATCTCACTCTGCTGCTGACGGATGCCGAACTCTATCGCAGGAAGGTAATGTTTCTCCTTGATGCTGTCGAAATCAGGAATTCCATAAAGAGTCTCCCACTCTCCGAGAAAAGGATTTACTTTGTTGCATGACACTGCTGCCATAATCACTGTTAAAATTAACGCTAATCGTTTCATATATGTTTAATTATTTACTTTTACACCGTCAATATCGAGAAGGATGAACTGCACGCTGCCCTGATAAAGGGTAAGTATGCCTGTGGCATCGATGGTCTTTTCGCCCGAAATCACATCAGGATCTATCTGAGCATCAGCAAACTTCGAATATCCGCTTGTACGGATCTGAATCTCCTTGCTGCCCATCTTGAAATACTGGCTCACCGAATATGCCGCCTTCTCGATGGCAGGATAAGAACCGTCCCCTCGGAGGTCGCCGACCTTTCCGAAATTGTCGCTTCCGCTGCCGACGGTGCACGAATCCCATATACCCGAAGTGATATATTCCTCCATCTTGCCCTCGGACATGGCCCATGTGGTGATGCCCCATGCCTCATCCGAAAGGAAGATGCGGTTCCATGAAGCCTTCTTGTCGAGGTTCGAATTGAGATACAGAAGGGTGAATGTCTCGTCGGCATATTTCAATCCCTTGAGAGTCACTAATTTACCAATATAAGGACAATTCTTGAGACTGCCGTTGGTGTTCGGAAGATCCTTCTCCGTAATCACTTCCGGAACAAGTTCCTCCCCTATTTCGCCACGTATGATGTGCGTATCGATTATCAGAGGCACTTCTATATAAGATGTCTCATACTCGCCCGTAGGATCGGAGAATCCCAGCTGCACCATTCCGTTGCCGCCATAGTTTCCCGACTTGTATCCATACATTCCGAGAGTGAGTCCGTTACACTTGATATAGACGGTCTGACCCGGCTTGTAGTCGTTGTAGAGGCCGTTCTTTCCTATCTTTATCTCCATTCCTCCTGTCTCGTCCTGGATATAGAAACTCTTGTAGAAGTTGCCCGGCTTGTCGGTGGTCGAGACCACGCCCTTGATGATGATTTCCTCATCTATCGTCCACGGCTCGCCGTTGACATACATTGCAGCAAGCCCGGCTATGGTATGGGTCGGCTCAAGGTCAGCCTTTTCGTATGGAGCAGGGTCATCGTATTCTCCTGTAAAGACAGGCTGGAACTCATGGCAGGAAGCCATGAGGAACACTACCGTCGAGATTGCTATTATATTCTTTATATTCATATGTTTCTGTTTTTATAGATTTCTCCACCCGGCCTTCGGCCTCGGCCGTAATCGGCTTGCCGCTTGAGCTTCAGCGAAAGAAATGACAATGTCATCAGAATCTGAAATAGATGTTCAACATATAGTTGGCACCCTGCATATAGAAATATTTAGGGTCGAAACGCAGATAGCGGTCCTTGCCTGCACTGTCGATGATACGGGTCTGCTCGTAACCTCCTGTCTTTACGTTCTTGTTGTTGAGCAGGTTCTGCGCATTGAGCGAGAATCCGATCTGATACTGACGTCCGATATACCATGACTTTCCGATGCTGAGGTTGAGCAGGAATGCAGGGTCGAACTCCTCCTGAGCCGCCATGTACTCCACCTCCGCAGGTGAAGCTATGCCGTCAGGTCCCGCCACGACCATATCTGTCCTGTAGAGCGGATTCATATCGAGATAAGACTTGGCGAAATACTGTCCGCTGAGTTCGAAGAACCAGTAATTGATGCTGTATGCAAGCTCGAGAGCGGCCGCAAGCTGAGGAGTAGAAGGCACATAATGCTTCTGGCGCTTCTCTTCGATATATTTTCCGTTCACATCGACCTCGTATGTCACCGTTCCGTCAGGATTGTTCACCTTCTTATATACAGGATGGCTCATCCACCACGACACAGGCTGATTATCGAACACGACTTCGGCACTGTTGTCAACGGTCTGCGTCATCATAGGCGTAGAAGTATAGACGTATTCGCCGAGGCTGAGCACTCCCGACAGGCTGAGTCCCTTGACAGGAAGCGGCACCTTGGCACCGAACTCCACTCCTATATGCCGCTGGTCGATTCCGCTCATGGCGAAATTGGTGAACGAGTTCTGAGAATCGTCATAGAAGCTCATCACATCGCTCTGGTCCATGATCTTGGTGTAGAAACCTGTCACGCGGAGGCTGTAGCCGTTATTGTTGTACATATAGTTCAGGTCGGCCGATACTGTCTTCTGGGTGGTCAGGTTTGGAATGATGGTGTTGCGGGTACGTGGAGAGACGAAGGTCTGGTTGAATGTTGGGGCGTCATTGAAATAGCCGGCATTGGCAGAAACCCTATGTCCTCCCGTAAATGTCTGAGCCACACCGAGCTTCGCGCTATAGACAAAGAAATCCACGACCTCGGACCTGCCTTTAGAAGTTATGGCCTGACCGTCTGAAGAGTATGTGGTAATAAGCCTGTCGCCAGAAGCTGCAGGGACTGCGGAAGCATATACCTGACCCGTCCGGGTATTTAGATAATAAGGATTGCCGGCCTCATCAAGACCCGCAAAAAGTCCCTTCCTCATAAGACCTTCCCTCCAGAATCTGTCATATCCTGCAGAAAGAGCGAGATTGGCAGTGAAGCCTCCCTTGCGGAATATTCCGTTGGCCCATACTTCCGCCCTGCGTATCTGGGCGAGATAATCATATCCGTATTTGCCGCCGTCACCTATCTTCTCTGCGACGCCATTGGCCATCCAGTAATCAAGGTCATTCTGGATAAGGGCCTCCGAAGCTGCGAAATCGCGTTCTGCGAACTGGTCGATGTTCAGATAATACTGACCTCCGAGAAGGTCGTCAATGGCCTTGAAGTTCTCCGTACGGTTCCATTTGTAGTTCAATCCTCCGTTGAGGGAGAAATTCCTGTGGGCATTCCACTTGAAGGTTGCCGCGAGATTGAGGTCATTCTGATCCACGCGGCGTTCCTCCACAGCATATTTCGAACGGCCGTCCGCACTGTTGTAGTTCACATTATAGAGACGGTCCCAGTTGATATGCTGATAATTGTCATAGATTCCGCTGTGGTTGCTCCACATCTCCTGCGCCCAGGCATATTTGATGAAGTTCTGCCTGTCGAATGCCTCATCCTCCACATAGAAATAGCTCGGAAGATTGCGGTAGTAGTCAGGTCGCGGGTCGGCCGCATCATACCAGTCAAGGGCGGTGTATCCGTTCTTTCCCGTACGCCAGAGTGCTGTAGCGGTGGCCTCGAAGTCCTCGGAAGGAGTCACAGTATATTTGAGTATGGTCACAGGCTCGAAAGTCTTGCGGACACGGGCGTTACGCATCTTTCCGTTCTGATAGCCCCAGTTGGAGTTGTACATGTTGTCGCCCATCAGGTCATAGACTTCCTGAGTCGAGGCATTCTGCGCACCTCTCTGTCCCGGAGTCGCGAATGTCACTAAACTGAGGCGGTGCATGTCTCCGAACTTCTTCTCCACACCTGCGTAGTATGCGAAGTTGCGGTAATACACGCCCTTGACCCAGTCGTTCCCGCCGAGTCGGGCTGATACATTGAATGCATAAGACCAGCCGTTGTCAAGCTCTCCGGAAGCATAAGTCGCCATCAGTCGGAGACGGTAGAGGGCGCTGTTGCTCAAGACGCTGAACCTCCAGCCCGGACGCACGTTGGAAGGCGTTCCGTGGATGTTGGTGATACCGTTGTAGCCGCCGATTCCATACTCCGAAGATTCAACGCCCATCGTTGACTCCTGGCTGCGCATAGCCTCGTTGAGACCGCTCCACAGAGAAAACGGGCTATATCCTGTGATTGCGTCATTCATCTTGATGCCGCTCAGATACACATCCTGGGTCTCGCTGTTATAGCCCCTGTTCTTGAATCTGACCGAACTGAAGCCATATCCCACCATGTCGCTATAGACATCATTGGTTTCAAAAAGGATAGTAGGAGCATCGTCGTAGCCTGAATCGTCCATATCGAATTCCGCGAAGCTCGCATCGTCGATTTCCACATTAGAGACGGCCACCACCGAGACAAACATCATGTCCTTCACGAGACCGCCTTCGACTGTCACATTCACATTTGAAGGAGCATATCCAGGGGCCTCCACATGCATTTCATAGATTCCGTCGGCAAGATTCTCAAAGATGAATCTTCCGTCCGCACCGGATGTGCCTTGCGCCACGGTCTGACCTCCCTGTGAAAGGGTAACCGTCGCATCCGGCACCGGTGTGCGGCCTATACGGTTCACTACCTGACCCTTTACGCCACCTGTCTGTGCCAGAAGAGTCATTGCGCATAGCGCCGCCGCAATTGTCAATAATATTTTCCTATACATTTTATTCGAACATTTGTTGTCATTCTGAACGAAGTGAAGAATCTATGCAATGAAGTTCCTTCTCCGCCGCTCAGGATGACAAATGTCATTTGGAAATAACGATATAAGTAGGATAATGGTCGGAATACCCACCGATAAACGCCCCGTTGGAGAAAGTTCTGAAAGGAGTTCCCTTGTACTGCCCCTTCTGATTTGTCAGGAAAGGCTTCTTGAATATATGTCCATGATACCCTTTCTTGCCGAGAGCCGTGATCTTCAGTCCCCCGTCCGGAGCATGCGCAAGAGCATGGTTAACAAGCTCAAGGTCATATATGCTCCATACTCCGCGGTAAGCGAGAGACCCGTGTCCGTCCTTCAGCATCCTTATGTAAGGGCTGTAGAAATCCATCTCGCCGACATCCTCGAGATTCTCCTTTCCGTGAAGATACTCGGCCATGCTCGGGTCGGTAGGGTTGTCGTTCATGTCACCCATGCACACGATCTTGATGCCAGGATACTTCTCCATCATCTTGACCGCATGGTCATACATGATCTCGCCTCCACGGTCACGGAGCTGATTGCTGCCCTTCTTGTCGCCGGAGCGTGAAGGAAGGTGGGCAACATAGAAAGCGAAATGCTCCCCGTCGATAAGTCCGTGGACCATAAGCACATCGCGGGTCTTGAAATAGTCCTGTTCCTCTTTGCTCATCACAAAATCGATGGAGCTTCCCTCAAACGTATAAGGGATGGACTCGCTGTCGAGGAATGTGAACTGCTCGGGCTTATAAAGCAGAGCCACATCTACACCGCGCCTGTCCGGACCGTCATAATGGATGATCTGATAGTTTGCATCAGCTATCTCCGGCTGTACCACAAGATCCTCAAGCACGAGACGGTTCTCTATCTCGCTGACACCGAGGATGGTGTGATAGCGTCCGTTTTCCTTAGCCATCTCCTTGATGACCTTGGCCATGTTGGCAAGCTTCTTCTGATACTTCGTCTCAGTCCATCTGTTGGCTCCGTCAGGAAGGAACTCGGCATCGTTCTTCACCGGATCATCATAAATGTCGAACAGATTCTCAAGATTGTAGAATCCGATCACATAGCTGCGCCTGTCCTGAGCATCCGAAAAGCCGCAGAACATGAGAAGCAGCGATATTGTTACAAGTATTCTTTTCATAATCAATTATTTCCACCAGGAATCCTTAGTCGTTTCCACTTTCTCGGCTGTCTCGGCATCAGTCCTCGCCGGAAGATTCACGAAGAAATCTATTCCGGTCTTTTCCTCGAGCTCAGCAATGGTCATGGACTGATTCATCACATCGCCCGAATATGGCTTATGGTCATACCAGAATGCGCATGCGGTATAGCCTCCTGTAGAGGCGGTTATTCCTATAGTACCATCCTTCTTGTATCCGAGAAGTGCCTTGTAATAGCCTGTAGGCACTGCCACCTCCTTGCCCTCGTTGTCAAGGGCATATTCAGTCACGCCATCTACAGTGCATCCGGTCACGACATAAAGGGTGTCCATCGAGCGGGCCCAGTCCCTCACCTTAGCTTCAAGATCCGCCCACGCGTGACCGTTGAAGTCGTTGCGCTGAGGAGTCATGTTGGTGAAATAGAAAGTCTGCACATTGGCATCGTGATTATATCTGTCGGCCGAAGGAAGCTGATGTCCTCTGTCATACCTCGTGTCCGTCTGCGTCTTGAAACCTCGGTAGAGGACAGGCTGACGGTCCTTTGGCACCTTGGGGTCAAGGCCCCATTCGTCCGTACGCGAGCCGCTTCCGATGAGGGTCTTGTTCAGAGGATAGGCCACCCAATGCGATACAAGGGCTTCAGGGTCATAATCGAATGACCAGCTCCTCATAGTCTTTCCACCGATCACCTGATCATGCCAGTAGAAGTCCAACCCGTCATCATCCTTGACAGCAGGCAGTTCGAGCCACTGCGGGACAACCGATGGAGCAGGCTTCTCCGTGTCATCGACATCGGACTGACCCGAGCCCGCCTCCTGAGTAAAGGTGCACTCGGAAGTGTTCGAGCCGCATTTCGCTGTGATAGTGAGGGAGCGGGGCGCCTTCACTCCGTTGGCCTCATAAGCAAGAATGACGTCATTGCGTTCTCCGATGCCCGAAATAGTCCCGAGTTCGGCCCACGCCTCCTGTCCCTCCTCAAACGAGAGAGACAGGAGCCATGTACCTTTGCTCTTCACCGACACAAAAGTCTGACCGGCCTCACTGCCGACCTGAGGCTTCCTCACCGACACCTCCACATAAGTATCGAAGGAAGTGACAGGCATGTCGCAGCACCAGACCGCTACGGCCATCACAGCCGCAACCAGCATCATGGTCAGGGATTTCTTTAGTTTTTTGTGCATTGGTTATTCGTAAACAAGTGTCAGTTTCTGGAACTGAGCATTATGTGCACTCACTACCCTGAACTGATAATTCGTATTTACATCTGTACCTGTCAAGGTATATGAAAACTCCGCATTCTTCTCAGATAAAGTCTTTGCCTCTCCTCCGTCAACTGCCGATGTTCCGTCTGCATTATAAACACCTACCTGAACATTTACAGAGGCATTCTTTCCTGTCAGGATAATAACTTTTGCCAACTTCTTACCTTCTACTGCCGGCATGAGTATATAACCATCCTTCTTACCCCAAAGTACATAGCCATCTGTGTACCAACTGAACTTATTGCCTGAAGATGGAGAGAATGTCCATTCGTAATCCCCAATTGTATAAGTAGTGGTAACAGTCACACCTGTCGATCCCTCCGGGAACTCATCACAGAGCTTTGATGAGGCATCAAGTACTATAGTGAATGCATTAGGATCTATTTCAGTATTACCTCCGTCATCATTTCCTGAATCATCGCCGCCTTCGCCTGCCACATGGCTGATATAATAAGCCGGAATATTGCTTCCACCACCCTGTGGCGTGCCCTGATAATCACTCCTGAGCGTTCCGAGAGTCACGACATCACCAACCTTAAGACCTATCTGAGAAAAAGACTTGTCATTGCTTCCTACCCATTTCGAAGTCATGCCATAGATCAAAACACTTCCCGTCTCATCCTCGATGACGAAATTGCCCCAATCCTCTTTCTGGATTTCAGTGATCTTGCCGGTAAGCTCATACCAGTCGGTCTCATTCACTTCCTTCGCAATGAACTCAGCAACTGTCACCTTGGTGAGAGAAGCAGGCTTACCGTCGGCATTACCTGTGTTGTCATCTCCGCTGTCAACGCTGCCTGAACCGAAATCCTTTGCCACACCATCAGTGAAATCCACTGTCGCGCCTGCCGTAGCAGAAGAAGAAAGATTCACATTATCGATGCGGTAGCCGTCAACATCATCGGCAATCTTCTCAAACGCAATGGAGAGTGCTGATGTAGAGGCCGGGACACTGAATGAAGCGGATGCATCATCGAACTCCGTTCCGTTTGCAGTAACCGATACAGGGAGTTCAACCCACTTTGCCTTGTCTGTACTCAGCCATACCTTGAATGCTGAAGAACTGAATTCCTTCTTGTAGTTGCCCGGCGAACCGCAGATTACATTGAAACTCAATTCGAGAGATGCCGCTTCACCGAGAGCAATATCCTGAACAGCAAGATATGCTCCGGTCTTTGGCAGCCAGATATTGTTATTGCCTGAAGTCGCTCTTGGCGATGCACTCTTAAACGTGTATGTCACATTCGCCACACCGGAACCCTTTTCATTCTTCCATCCGTCAAACTCGTCGCAGTATGGCCACTTGTCATTGACCTTGGCAGAAGTTTCCTTATCGAAGTCATTGAAATAGATAGCATCTACCGGCTCCTCAGGTCCACTCTGAGCGCCTTCAGTGAACGACTCGATGATTGCATCAACAACCTCATGCTGACTCTTCTGCTCATAATAGAGATACTTGCCCTGAAGCACCACAGTACCGCCGTTCTTGATCTTGTCGGTCCACTCTGCCTTGCTTTCATCGGTCACAGAATAGACATAGATCTTTCCTGTCTCATCCGTGATGTCAAAGCTGCAATAAGTCGCATTGAACCCTGAAACTGTACCTGTGAGTCTGTAATAGTTCTCAGTATCAGCCTTTTCGATGAACTCCTTCACGGTAAGAGCCTCGACGCCGTCCGTCTCGCCCTCAGGTCCTGCCTGATTCACATTGAAAGCCTTGCTGACCATACCGATAGTGACAGTCACCTTTGCCGTACGGTTGCCTTTTGTATTCTCAGTCACCGTCACAGTAACACTCTGCTCATCGTTGGAGCCCTGACCGCCTGCCGGTGTAACGGCAATCCAGTCAGCATCATATTCAGCCTTCCACTCACGGGTAGCCGTAAACTTCATTTCCTGCGAGCCTGCCTCCTGAGTGAACTCAAGATCTGTCGCCCCAAGGGTAACATCCGGAAGCCCGAGCTGTTCCACCGGCTGACAGCCGACGACAGCCGCCACCGCCATGATGGCAGCAGCAAAAATACCTCTGATTTTCATTTTTATCTGCATCTAAATTGTTAATATCATCATCCAGCTCACCGTCTTTTTACTAAAGACAAGTTTTACTTGAACTTACAAATATAAGTCCCGGCAATCAGATTTCCAATAGCCCATCACATAAAATAAACACATCCATCCTACGGAAAAAGGTTTACGAAAGCAGAAAAACTCCGTGTTGTCGTAGAAGTAACCGGATCAATTGTATAATAAAAATTGCACCCGGTTCCGCTTCGATTGTAACGGTGGCATCCTCTCGCGTGATTTCAGGAGCAGTTTTGACCCTTGCCTCCCACATCCCTCGGTTGGGAACACACAACAAAAAACGGAACGACATTGCTATCATTCCGCTGAACTTAGAAACTGTTTAAATTTTTCTCCGAAAAATCATTAATTGTTGAAACTGAATAAATCTATTTGCCTATTATGCGCCTTTTCGGCATATTTTTCCTCTTTTCCTCGTCAGATAGCACCGCTATCCTCCTCTGAAAACAGAAAAAATCTACTCGAAAATTCATCATAATATTTCAAATGATAAATTTTTAAACAGTTTCTATAATTCTGGATGCATGCGGGCGCACTATAACCCTTCAATATCTTTGAGGGAGAGGCCGGTTGATTCCGATATGGTCTGAACCGGCAGACCTAACTGCTTCATCTGCCGGGCGACGGAAACTATACCTTCAGCTCGACCTTCAGCAAGACCTGCTTCACGACCCTCAGCAAGGCCTTCAACAAGACCTTCTTCCCTACCCTCGGCACGGCCGCGGATCTCGGCCTCCTCGACGGCTGTGTTGATGATGTTCTGATAGTCTCCCATGTTCTCTAACGATTTTTTGTACTGTTCATACTCTTCGGCCGTAAATTTATCGATTTTCGCGAGCATAAACAAGCGTCGGAAGAGAGAATCGTTAAATTCTTCGGGAATATACACCATCTCGTGGATATGCTTCAGAAGATACATCCACTTGTCAAAGACGCCCTCGAGCTCCCAGATCCGCTTGCGGAAACGCCCCAGTTCGATAAAAACGAAGCGCAGGACATCAGTCATGACCTCGTGGCTGACGTCCTCACGCAGACGATAAGAGGAACGGATTCGATCTGCAGGCCAATCCACGGAATGCATGAAACGGAAGTTCAGCACAGAAACCACTGTCACAGGCCTGAGGTCATAGTCCCAGTCGAACTTTGCGTCCGGATCACCGACGGACTTGGCCTTCACGAAACGGTCACGCGCATCACGCGCCTGCTCGTTGATCGGATACGTCGTGTAGTACAGCGCGCGCTTGCGGAAATGCTTCTGATAACCCTTCTGCATCTCGATTATCAGCGTCTCGCCGTCACGGCAGCGGCAGGAGATGTCGAAGATAACCTTCCGGTCATCCTCCGTCAGACCCAGATGCTCTGTCGGAATGAAGTCAACCTCCACTATCTCATGGTCCTCCATCACCATGTTCAGGAAACCGATCAGAACATCCTTGTTCGCCTCGCTGCCGAAGAGACGCTTGAACATGAAGTCGCACAGTAGCTCAGCATAGACCTGCCCCGCTTTTCTTGATTCTGCTTTTCCCATAATCTTTTCTTTAAAAGTTCATCGATGCAAAGGTCGTAAGACTTATCCGCGTAAAAAAAAATTACGCAGCTAAGTGAAGAAATCGGGCTTACAAGGGCCTGCAGCATGGGTGAGAGGGCTGAAATTTGTTGAATTTTGTAACAAAATCAAACAAATTTACATGACAAAACCCGCCGGTGGGCATGGTTTGGACACGGGGAGGGCCAAAGACATAGCTCGCCGACGACTCAATGTAACATCGGCACACTGGGGGGATGATTTAAAACAGACAACTGAATCCGGAAGACAGCTGATGAATCAGAGGGAGCGGCGTGAAGCTTTGGCATCAGAGCGCGCCTTCTGTTTCTCATATTTCTGGCGGTAACGCTCAAGGAGCCGGGCCTCGCGTTCCTCCTGACGGGCCTGATCGACGAGAGCCTTACGTTTCCTGGCGCGCTCCTTTTCAAGTTTCCTGGCAGCTTTGGCTGCAGCCTTTTCGGCATCACGCTTGTCCGCCTCTTCCCATTTTGCTTCAAGAGCTTCCTGCTTTGCCTTCTTCTTTGCCTCTCTGGCGGCTTTGACTGCGGCCTTTTTCTCTTCTCTTGCCGCCTTGGCTGCGGCTTTTTCGGCTGCGCGCACTTCCTCAGGGGTCATAGGCACAGCAACAGCAAGAGAATCCGCAAGCCTGAGACTGTCGGCAACCGCAAGGGAATCGGCAAGGGCCTTTGATGCAGCTGCGAGGGAATCCACACGTGCAAGGGAATCGGCATGTGCCAGAACTGATGCGTTCGCAAGAGAATCGGCGAGGGCGAGACTGTCAAGTCGAGCCCGAGCCGCTGCTTCACGCTCGGCTATGGCGCGTTCCTTCTCGCGTACTGCACGCAGGGAATCACGCACTTCTATCTGGCGATATATATCCGCTATATAGCCCGGGAAATAGATGTCCGTCTGGGTGAATGTGGCACGGGGACGGGCTGAATAACTCTGTCTCTGGCTCGGACGGAGGGACAGAGGAGTCACGGCATACCTGTCGGCAGGCCTTCTGTCCGGCTCCCAGCTGAATCCCTTCAGTTCCCTTTCGCCCTGAGCAAGCTGAACCACCGGGTATCCATCATTCTTTGCTTCCTCGAAATAATATATCCTCTGAATCTCACCGTCCTTGAATACCGCAGAGAGCATCTTGGAATCTGTCTTGTTGACCGTGGCAAGCGAACCGTTCTCTTCAAGGAAGAAGAGGGCAGATGCTCCTCCCAGCACATCAAAACGTCTGAGACCGCCCTTATCATCAAAATAGGCCATCATCTCGGTACCCTTTATCTGATTGTAATGCGAGGTATCTTCCTGAATAGTTATGAATGCATCAGACATAAGACTCGCCTTCTCGAGGGCTCCACCGTCAACCACAATCGATATGCTGTCAGCCCTATATTGCCTTACAAGCTCCTGATAGACAATTGGTTCCTTAAAGAGACGGGCAAGAGAGTCAAGGTCGCAATAGACAAGGGAATCGCAGACAACCTGCATATCCTTCCTGTATATCCTTACATTACCCATGGCTTCGAAGAAACCAATCTTGGTAGTGTCCGGCGGCACAAGAGCAGTGCTGTCGGCCATGACAAGAGAATCAGGCATCATCAACGAATCTGTCACAGCCAGGGAATCCGTCGGTACCAGAGAGTCAGCCGACGGTACCGCAGGCGAGTCAATCTTCAGGCCATTTACAGAAGAGTCCGGGGCATCATGCACCAGACTGTCCTGGATGCGCGGACGCATAGGCCGGATACCCTGCAAAGTGTCGGGAGCCGTATTGCGCCGTAGGGCGAGAGAATCTGCCAGAGTTGTCCTGAGACTGTCAAGTCCCGCTGCAGAAACCGGGTTGCCGCGATGGAAAGGCCCCTCATGAGGTGCGGCAGAAGCCTTTGGCTGAGGAGCTTGCTTCGGACGGTAGTTAGGGTCGTTCTTTGCAGCTTCTTCAGCTGCCTTGGCCGCCTCTTCGGCAGCCTTTTTCCTGAAAGTGCCCACAGGATCGACATTCAGTGCTTCAATCCTCTTTTCCGCATCGCTCACAACGGAAGGAAGGATGTCGCACATACGCATAGTGAAATATACAAGCCTGTCGGCACCGAGATAGACTGTGTCAACTCCTCCGTCCTCAGTCTCCGTACGGCTTATGACAGCCGGCTTACGGGTCATGGTAACCTTCGATACTGAATCCACATATTCTATCCTTCCCGCCAGAGCGAACACATTGCGCGTAGTGTCCGACACCTGGGCGTTTCCCAGAAGCTCGACTCCGGTTGATACCCTGTTGAAATAAAGGCTGTCACACCATCCTTCCTGATCAGGGGACATTACATGTACATTGTCCTTGAAAAGGAAGAGTTCAAGCCCCCTGTCATACCATCCGCTTTCGGCCGAAAGCATATTGTCATCCTTCCATGCATTCGTCCCCCTTCCGAATGTAGCGAGATTATAGTCCGATTCATAGACGAGATCACGGGTCTTGACAAAAATCGAGTCCGTGAACATGTTCACGTCAGTTTCAAAGGTGAATGTGCTTACCTTAGAATCGTATGTGCCGTTACGGCTCTCTATGATCTGACCGTCCTTGTCCCTCATCGCTCCTCCGTTCATGAATACCGCCACGGAGTCCTTGGTATTGTAGTCGAGATGACGTGTCCTGAGGGTGTTGTGGTCCTTGTCGGTAAGCTGAACCACGGAACCACGGAACTGGGCAAGATCCTGATCGACGAGATATACGAGCTTATCGCTGGTCAGGACAGTCTCATCCTGAAGAATGCTGACATTGCCCCATGCATCGATGATATTGGTCTCGACATTCCAGTAGGCCGTGTCGCATAGAAGATATGTATCATTGTGCAGGAAACGGGCCGGGCCCACTACCTTGCGGTAGCGGCCGCCCTCGACATCGACCATCTGTACGGATTGCGACTTAAGCAGCCTGACAAGACTGTCCGACTGCTCTTTCTGCTGCTGCGCCATAAGCGGCAGGCAGGCCGCAAGGGCCGATATAACGGCTATCGTTTTCCTGATAATGTTCATGAAGGGCTATTCCGGTTTCCTGACCTTCTCGAGCCATGCCTCTTTTTCAAAAGCGCAGTCACCGAAGAGAGGATCTATGATGATGTAGGTGGATTTTATCTTGGACTCTATGAAATCGTCGATGGCCTTCTGCGAAAGCTCTGCCTGAGCCTGATCGAGAAGAAGAGTGTAATCATTTGAGAATGAAGCGGTATGAGCAGGAAGTATCTTGTCAACCTTCACTATCTTATATACGATATTACCATTGCGTCCTGCCTCTCTGCCCTCATTGTCGAGGGATTCTACCGGGTTCGAGATCTCACCGGCTTCAAGGTCACGGATGGCCGCATAGTCCTGCGGCTTGAGTTCGTCAATCTCAAAATATGAGGAACCGGTCATAGGGTCTGCCATCTGACCTCCGTTCGTCCTTGTCGCAGGATCTTCGGAATATGCCCACGCAGCCACTTCAAAGCTGATATTGTCCGCGAGAATCTCTGTCCTGAGACTGTCGAGAAGCTTAAATCCCTTGTCTCTGTCGTCTGATGTATATTCCGGTTTGAGCAGAATGTGACGCGCATTGAACATGTCACCTTCCTTGTCAAGGACCTCGATGATGTGGAAACCGTCAGGCGTTTCGACTATCTGCGACACTACTCCCGGCTTAAGAGCCATAGCAGCATCAGAGAACACCGGCCAGAAGATGGACTTCGGAGCCATTCCGAGTTCACCGCCCCTCATCGCACTGCCGGGGTCCTGTGAATATATACGTGCAAGGGTGGAGAATTTCTCTCCGTTAATGATGCGTTCACGCAGAGCCAGAAGCCTTTCCTTTACGGCAAGACCGGCCGCCTCTCTGTCCGGATAGACGCATATCTGGCTCAGCTGATATTTGATTGGAACCATAGGAAGATCCTCAGGATCAGTCCTTTCAATATATTTCTGAACATCATACGGAGTCAGAGACGGAACTTTTCCCGCAATCTCCTGCTGCATCTGCTGGGTCAGAGTCTGATCCCTAAAATTATCCCTCCACTCCTGGCGTAGCCTATGGAGAGGTTTTCCGAAATATTCCTCCACCTGCTTGTCGCCTCCGAGCTGCTGCCTGATCCTGTCCATCTGCTGGGAGAGCTGGCTCTCCACCTGGTCATTGTTCACTTCAAGCGAGTCCAGACGAGCCTGCATGAGGAAGAGCTTCGAAGCCATCATGGACTCGAGAAGCTCACATCGGCCGTTCTTGTCCGACATCATGCCGTATGCTGTCATCATCTGCACCTCTTCCTCGAGCTGCGAGAGCATGATGACCTCATTTCCCACCACCGCTATGGTCTTGTCAATGATTCCGTTCTGATATTTCTGGGCTGAAGCAGCCATCGGGATTGCGGCAAAGGCAACAGCTGCCAATGCTTTAAGCATAAGGGAATATCTCATTTCTCTTAATAAATTACAAATTTACCGTTATCGCGCGCGTCCTTAAGCAAATCCTGTTCCAAAGTAAGGATAAGCTTCTGTTTCCTTGAGCTGATTATCATATCCTTTATGGTAGGCGCGGCATAGTCCATAGGAGCCGTCCTCCCTTCATCGACGATGTCTGAAACAAAGGCGATGCGGGACAGGCCGTCCTCACCGTCAACCTCTATCCAGCTGCCTTTCCTGAGGGCAAGCATAGAAGCATAGTCCATTCCGAATTCACGGGCAAGCACCGACGCATCGATCCATGCATCATTCCAGCCAGTATATTTGTGAGCGGCGGAAAAGGCAAGACTGTCAGCCTCCACCAATGAATTTATGTCATCTGACGACATCCTTCTCTTTATCTGTTCCTTTGCCGGCGAATCCGAGAATATGCTCAGGTATCTTGCCTTCAGTACAGGACGGGGAAGGCGGAAATTATCCTTGTGGGCCTCGAAATACTCCTGCACCTGATCGTCCGTCACTGCAGTATCGAGCCTTTCATTGACATACAGCTGCTCATAGCGGTATTTCAGAAGGGATTTCCTGTAATCTTCGAGTTCCTTCGTCACATCCTTCTCCGTCTTGGAGAGCTGCTCCTCAGCTATACTTATATATATAAGGTCTGATGCCCACGTGGCGATGTACTGCATGGCCATGCGTGTGCTGTCCTCAGCCTCCAGTCCTTTCGGAAGTATCTTGTCGAGATCGCTGCGATAAAGCTTTTCGGAGCCGACCTCAGCCACGACTTCGTCACCTGTGAAAAAGGATGAAATCGCCTTGCACGACGACAATGCCGGCAAGACGATCAATAACACTGCTATGATACGAAGCTGTCTGACCATTATCTTGAATAGTTCGGAGCTTCGCGGGTGATGGTCACATCATGCGGATGGCCTTCGAGGTAGCCGGCGTTGGTTATGCGCACGAAACGTGCATCGCGGAGCTTCTCGATATTCGCCGCACCCACATAGCCCATACCTGCGCGGAGACCGCCCACGAGCTGATATACGACTTCATTGAGTGTGCCCTTGTAAGGCACCTGAGCCACGATTCCTTCCGGAACGAGCTTCTTGATATCCTCTTCCATATCCTGGAAATAACGGTCCTTCGAGCCCTGCTGCATGGCCTCGAGCGAACCCATGCCGCGATATGACTTGTATTTACGTCCGTTCAGGATGATGGTCTCTCCCGGTGATTCCTCTACTCCTGCGAAGAGCGAACCGGCCATGATTGTGCTTGCACCTGCCGCGAGAGCCTTCACGACGTCACCGGAGTAACGGATACCGCCGTCGGCGATTACAGGAACTCCTGTACCCTTGAGAGCATCCGATGCCATCATCACGGCAGAAAGCTGAGGCATTCCGACACCTGCGATGACACGGGTGGTACAGATCGATCCCGGTCCGATACCTACCTTCACCGCGCTGACGCCTGCATCTGCGAGAGCCTTGGCACCTTCTGCGGTAGCAACATTTCCAGCGACGATCTGCACATCAGGGAGAGCGTCACAAGCGCTCTTTATGACATTGAGGACGCCCTGAGAGTGGCCATGCGCCGTGTCAACCACTACGGCATCGGCACCTGCGCTCACGAGCATCTCGATGCGCTCGATGGTGTCAGACTTCACGCCCACTGCGGCTGCAACGAGGAGACGGCCCTTGCTGTCCTTCGAAGCTATAGGATTGTCCTTTATCTTCATGAGGTCCTTGTAGGTGATGAGGCCTACGAGCTTGCCGTCGCCGTCAACTACAGGGAGTTTCTCTATCTTGTACTGACGAAGGATTTCTGTCGCATCCGGAAGGCTGATGCCCTTCTGGGCCGTGACAAGATTGTCCTTTGTCATGATTTCCGATACAGGCATCTTGGGGTCTCTCTGGAAACGGAGGTCACGGTTGGTTACGATACCGACAAGAAAACCGTTGTCATCCACGACCGGAATACCGCCGATATGGTGCTGGGCCATCATCCCGAGGACCTGCCCCACCGTGGCGTCAGGATGGATGGTCACCGGATCATAGATCATTCCGTTTTCCGCCCTCTTGACACGGCGCACCTGATTCATCTGTTCCTCGATGGTCATGTTCTTGTGTATCACACCTATACCGCCGGCACGTGCCATGGCGATGGCAAGTTCAGCCTCAGTCACGGTGTCCATTGCCGCAGAGACGACAGGGGTCTGGAGAACAATGTCTCTTGTAAATCTGGTAGAAACATCCACACTTCTCGGAAGCACCTCAGAATGTGCAGGAATCAGCAATACGTCGTCGAAGGTAAGTCCTTCAATAATCGGAGAGTTAGTAAATGTCTGCATCATGATGTGTCTAAAATTTGGCAAATGTAATCATTTTTTCCGACATTCGGCCCGATTGTTCAAAAAACCGGGACGGCATCAGATCGAGAGGACGTTGAGCACGTTGATGAGCTCCCGGTCGATAGGCTTGTCTATGCGGATGGCCTTGTTGAAAGGCACATAGACTATCTGGTCGTTCTTCACTCCTATCATCACGTTGCGCTGCCCGTCCTTCAGGGCCTCGATGGCCGCCACTCCGAGACGGCTGGCAAGAATACGGTCGTTGGCTGTAGGGATACCGCCGCGCTGGAGGTGGCCGAGGATTGTGACACGCGCCTCGAATTCAGGATATTCGTGAACGAGACGGTCCGCGTAATATTGGGCTCCGCCAGTGCCGTCCTTCTTGCTCTCGGACACAAGGACGATGGAGCTGTTCTTGCTCTTGCGTACTCCCCTGCCGATGAAGGTGGCAAGCTGATCGACGTCGGTCTGGTCCTCAGGGATGATGGCAGCCTCGGCACCTGTCGCTATGGCTGCATTCTGCGCGAGGAAGCCGGCATCGCGTCCCATAACCTCGACGAAGAAGATGCGGTTGTGGGAATTGGCCGTGTCGCGGATCTTGTCAACACATTCCATGATGGTGTTGAGGGCTGTGTCGTAGCCGATGGTGGTGTCTGTGCCGTAAAGGTCGTTGTCGATGGTTCCAGGCAGGCCCACGCAAGGGATGTCATGCTCAGCCGCAATGACCTGGGCACCTGCGAGGGATCCGTTTCCTCCGATCACGATGAGGGCGTCGATGCCGTGTGCCTTGAGGTTCTCGTACGCCTTTGCACGGCCTTCCTCATTCATGAAGCCCTTGCTGCGGGCTGTGCGGAGGATGGTGCCTCCCCGGTTGATCGTACCGCTTACGCTTTCCGATGTAAAATCCTTTATCTCGTTATTTATCAGGCCTTCCCAGCCTCTGTAAATACCTTTTACCTTCCAGCCGTTAAAGATGGCTGCACGTGTGACCGCCCTTATGGCTGCGTTCATTCCCGGTGCGTCTCCTCCTGAAGTCAGGACGCCTATTGTCTCTATTTTTGACATATTATGATGTTTTTGGATGACAAAGTTACAACTTTGAGGCATAAATAGCCAAACTTTTAGTTATTTTTGCAGTTTTGTATGAAGATAGGGAACATAGACTTAGG
>CAYXMV010000012.1:0-27606 GCA_964466235.1 uncultured Muribaculaceae bacterium
TCGACAGCAAGGAGCCTGACTGGAGCAAGTTCCAGGACTTCCTCAAGGGTGAGGTCCGTTTCGCATCACTCTACAAGATGTATCCTGAGAGCGCAGACGAGCTCCTCCAGAAGACAGAGGAGTTTGCAAAGGTGAGACTTGAGACTTACAAGAGACTTGCAAAATAAGACTTCAAGACGCGGCAGAGCTTCGTACATGCGAAGCCTGCCGAAGGTCTGAAGAGAACATCGAAATATGACAATGATTCATGGGTGGCTGTAAAGTCACCCATTTTCTTTGGTGCAGGAGCGATGGAAACACGGATCTTGGCGATGGTTTCCGGATAAATGTCAAACGGTGAATCCGGTGACGGTACAAGAGAAAAGCTCAGATCTGCATCCTCGAAAACTGTTCGCTCAAAAGTGATTTCGGGATGTATCTTGACAAAAGATTCTATGGAAGGAGCGACAAGATAAGAATAGAGTTCTTCAGAAACTGAGATTCTGACCGTCTGTTCCTGAAGAGGTGTGAACATGACGGAAGCATATTCATAGCCTGAGAGAATCCTGTCGGCGTAATCGAGGAACACGCGGCCTTGTTCAGTAAGCATCACTTCACCTCTCTGCCTGTCGAACAGGCGTACTCCGGTGATTTTTTCCAATTCAGCTATATGTTGGCTCACCGCCGGCTGGGTTATGCCAAGAACTTGAGCAGCTTTTGTGAAACTGCCTTCACCGATCACCGTCTTGAATACTTTAAGTCTGAAATCCTCCATATGCCGGTTAGTTTCCGCAAAAATAGGAAAAAGATTTTAGAATCTTTCGTATATTTGTAGTTTGTACGATGCATATTGCGTCTAATGGTGGAATTGAAAAACAAACACATCTAAATAATTCAACATGAAAAGATTCATTATGTTCTTTGCGGCTATGTTTGCCGCAGTGATGATGTTCGGTCAGACACCGCTCCCTAACGATCCTGCCGTAAAGGTCGGCAAGCTCGAAAACGGTCTTACCTATTACATCCGTCACAATGACCAGCCCGCACAGAGAGCGGAATTCTGGCTCGCAACAGACGCCGGAGCACACCAGGAAGAAAATCATCAGGACGGTCTCGCCCACTTCTTCGAGCACATGTGCTTCAACGGCACAAAGAATTTCCCAGACAAGTCAATGCTCGAATATCTTCAGAGCATCGGCGCGGAATTCGGACGAAACATCAACGCATCTACAGGATTTGAGGTCACTCAGTATATGCTCAACAACATTCCTGTAATCAGGGAAAGCATAGTTGACTCATGTCTGCTCGTGCTTCACGACTGGTCAGGTTTCGTGACATGCGCTCCAGCAGAAATCGATGCAGAGAGAGGCGTGATCATTGAGGAAAAGCGTTCACGCGATGCAGCAGACTGGAGAATGTATATGGCTGCACGTCCGTATCTCTATGGTGACGCACCTTACGCAGACCGTACCCTCATCGGAAGTTACGACCAGCTCGCGAACTTCGAGCATCAGAGTCTCATTGACTTCCACAAGAAGTGGTACAGACCTGACAATCAGGCAGTAATCGTTGTCGGTGACATCGACGTCGATGCTGTAGAGGCAAAGATAAAGGCGCTCTTCAGCGACATTCCTGTACCGGCTGAATCAAACGAAAAGCCTGTAGTGAAGATCGCTGACAATGTAGAGCCTATCGTTGGAGTCATCACAGATCCTGAGGCTCAGTACTCTTATGTAGAGCTTCTCTGGAAGAGCGAGCCGATGCCTAAGGAATTCAACAACACGGACATAGCATTCATGACTGAGCTCATCAAGGATTATGTACAGCTTATCATGGCAGAAAGATTCGGTGACATCGCTTCAGATCCGGCTTCACCTTTCCTCGACGCAGGATTCTATTTCTATCCGATCTGCTATGAATGCGACGCAGCAAGAGGTCAGGTGATGTTCAAGGAGGGCGAGGCTCAGAAAGCTCTCACAGCATTCATGATCGAGGTCGAGAAGATGAAGAGATTCGGATTCAACGAGGGAGAGGTACAGCGTGCCACAGACAACATCCTCAAGCATTATGAGGAGGCAGTCGAGGCTGCTCCAACACGCAAGAACGGTGATTTCGTAAACCCTCTTCTGAACAACTTCTACGAGAACAAGTCTTATCTCGCACCGGAGATGGCATACCAGCTGGCACAGGCAATCTGCTCACAGCTTAATGCAATGGTTCTCAACCAGGTAGTAGCACAGCTCATCACTGACGAGAACCTCATAGTACTCTACAACGGTCCTTCAAAGGAAGGTTCGGTCATTCCTACTGAACAGGAGCTTCTTGATGCCATCACCGCTGCAAAGAATGCCGACATACAGGCTAATGTCGAAGAAAGCGTGAACGAGCCTTTCATCAGCGAGGAGCTCAAGGGCTCGAAGGTGAAAAAGAGCTCTGAGACTCTTTACGGAGCAACCGAATGGATTCTCAAGAACGGTGTGAAGGTGGTTGTACTCCCTACACAGCACAAGCAGGATCAGGTGCTCTTCAACATTTCAAAGGAAGGCGGAAGAACGCTTATCGCAACAGAGGATATGCCGTCATTCGAAGACAACATCTGGGCACTCTACCTCCAGAACTCAGGAATTTCCAAGTTCCCTGGCAAGACCGTTCCTAAGATGCTCGCCGGAAAGTCACTTTCCGTAAGCCCTTATATCGGCGGAACACGCCACGGAGTGAACGGAGAAAGCTCTCCTAAGGATCTCGAGACTGCTCTCCAGATCGCATACCTCTATTTCACTGATCCTCGTTTCGACGAGAACGAATACATGACAGGAATAAATCAGATCAACGCTCTTCTTCCTAACCTGAAGGCAAACCCTGACTTCCTGTTCCAGAACGAGATGAACAACATTCTCTACGGCAACAATCCACGTGTCGTGAATCTCACTGAGGAGACCCTCGCAAAGGCTGACCTCGCCACTATCGAAAGGGTTTACCGCGAGCTCTTCAAGGATGCTGCCGGCTTGACCGTCCGTATCGTCGGAAACGTTGACCTCGAGACTCTTAAGCCTATGGTTGAGAAATATATCGGTTCACTCCCTAAGGGAAAGAAGGCAACCGGAATCAACGAGGAGAACATCATCGCATTTGCAAAGGGTGAAGTGAACGAGACTGTGAAGCTTCAGATGCAGACTCCTAAGTCAACCGTCCTCCAGCTCTATTCCGCATATGCTCCTGTTGACACAAAGAAGAGCGTGGCAATGAGTGTCGCCAACTACATCATGGACATGATCTACACCAAGACCATCCGCGAGGATGAGGGCGGTACATATGGAGTCGGCACTTCAATGGTAGCTCAGAGGACACCTGTCGAAAGAGTTCTTACACAGGTTTACTTCAACACCAACCCTGAGGCTGTAGAGAAGCTCAGCGCGCTCGCAGTCAAGGGTCTCAAGGAAGTTGCCGAGAACGGTCCTACACAGGAGCATTTCAATATGGCCATCGAGAACCTCAAGAAGAATCTCCCGGAGTCACGTATCAACAACAGCTACTGGATGAACTGCTTCCTGACATGGTTCGATCATGGTGTGGACTATGACACCGAGTATGAGAATGCCATCAACACCCTCACACCGGAAGATGTGAAGGCTGCAGTACAGGAAGTTCTTTCACAGGGCAACGTGATCAACATCGCTTCATTCCCTGCCGAATAGGCACGACAGACAGACAGACAAAAGAGGGACGGCCGAACGGCCGTCCCTCTTTTGTTTCTTAAAGCGAACTGATTACTCAGCTACGATTGCACCCATTGGGCAAGCTGCAGCACAAGCACCGCAGTCGATGCATGCGTTAGGATCGATCACATAGATGTCACCTTCTGAGATTGCGCCTACCGGGCACTCTGGCAGACATGTTCCGCATGCTGCGCAGTCTTCTGTAATTCTGTGAGCCATTTTCTTATCCTTTTAAAAGTTGTTAATGTTTCAGTCCTTGACTGCCCTCAGGGCAATCATCATGCAAATTTAGTCATTAATTTTGATATTCAAAGCCGGAAATCGCTATCTTTGCTTAATAATAGAAACATCCACCGCAATTCCGGCATGGTGCAGCGGATGGATAATCAATATCTGACTTATGATTGGAAACAGACATATAACCGCAGCAATGGTGCTGCTTCTTTCATTTTTCTGCGCCCATGCGCAGCATCCTGTCGGAAACGGACTTGAATTCGACAAAATGGTACATAACTTCGGCGAAATCATGCACAAGAGCGGGCCGGTATCATGTACATTCACTCTTAAAAACACCGGCAGCCACCCTGCGGTAATCTATAATGTCGCCAGTACATGCGGATGCACTGACGTGAAATGGACAAAGGAGCCGATACTTCCAGGCAAGACAGGAACAATATCCGTAACATATTCAAACGACGAAGGAGCATATCCGTTCGACAAGAATCTTACAGTCTATCTTTCCGACACCAAGAAGCCGGTCATACTGAAGGTCCGCGGCGTCTCGTTAGCCAAAAAGAAACCTCTTGCGGAACTTTATCCAGTCAGATACGGAGCCCTCGGACTGCGTGAATCCCTGATCAGGGGCGGTAATCTCGAGCAGGGCGGCGTCAAAAGCGAGGCCGTGATGGTAGCGAACCTTTCAGGCTCTCCGATCACTGTGAGCTTCAATAATGTATCAGAGAATCTCAAGATAAGCGTATCGCCTGACCCGATACCGGCACAGAGCACTGCTGAGATGTCCTTTACCGTGACTGCCGACAGGAATAAATGGGGAAAGAACACTTATCATGCTTCACCGGTTGTGAACGGCAAGAAAGTGACAGGGCCGGAAGGATCGGACAAGATCTGCATCCAGGCCTTCACAAAGGAGAACTTCGACAATATGACCGAAGAGGAACATGCAGCTGCTCCACGACCTATGTTCGAAAGCAGCACATGGTCATTCGGCAAGGTGAAGAAAGGTACTGTCATCCATGCGGAATACACTCTGAAGAATCAGGGAAAGACTCCATTCAAGGTGTATAAGGTGGATACGGACACCGAAAAATGGTCACATGGGCCAATTCCTGCCGTGGGCGCAGGGCAGACGGGCAGTTTCACCGTTGACCTTGACACTCAAGGACTTCCCGCGGGAGAGGTTCTGGTCATTGTAACCCTTACCACCAACTCTCCGCTTCGTCCCATCATCAATCTTTTCATTGCAGGCTATATAGAATAAAAATGTGTAGAATACGACCTGCACTATTGTCATCCTGAGCGTCAGCGAAGGATCTTTTGAATAAAGATGCTTCACTTACAGCAAATGAGTCATAATAATGGAACTGTTTATTGATATTTTAAGGAATTCCGTGCTGATCACGGGGCTGGTTGTCGTCATGATGATGATGATAGAGTCTTTGAATATCGAATCCAGAGGAATGATGTTCAAAGGATTACGCCGCACAAAGGTGGGACAGGTCGTAGTGGCGGCCCTTTTAGGGTCTATACCGGGATGCATGGGCGGTTTTGCGACCGTATCTCTATATACTCATCGACTGTTCAGCTTCGGTGCACTTGTCGCCATGATGATTGCTTCATCCGGAGATGAGGCCTTCATGATGCTGGCAATGATTCCGGACCAGGCACTCATGATCTTTGCCCTGCTGTCAGTGATTGCAGTCGTATGCGGTGTGGTCGTGGATCTGATATATGACAGGAGGCACAAGAAGCATTGCGACAGGCATGAGCACGAGGATTGCGGAATGGATGCAGGATGCGACACCGGATATGCCGTGCATGAGGGACACGAGGAAGCCGGATGCCATTGTCATGCAGATGAAAAGAGAGAAAGCTCCTTCGCCTGCGCCCAGGATGACAGCGGGAACGTTCAGGACGACAGAGGGAAAGTTCAGGATGGCAGTATGAAAGGCGGACAGGATGGCGACGGCAAGAGGAAAAGGCATTATGGATGGAAGAGGATGGTGATGTTCGCAGGATCAGCAGTGTTTATTGTCGCGCTTGCCACGGGAAATCTGGGGCATGAGCATCATCATGGAGATGTCCCGACTTCGCACATGACAGATGGGCATCACGGCCATGCACATGATGAAGGCGGCATACATGAACATAATCATGACCACGGCGATGCAGGCATGATCCATGATCACGGGCATGGACTCACCAATGAGCATCTCCACATTCATGGACATGCAGCTGAGAATGACGAGAAGAGTGCCTTTCAGATCGATCTTCTGAGCGAGGACTGGATGAATGTATTGTTTGCCGGCCTGAGCGTGATAGTGCTTTTCGTCCTGCTGTTTGCATCAGACCATTTCGTTGAAGAGCATCTTTGGAACCATATAGTCAGGAAACATCTTCCGACAATCTTCGCATGGACATTCGGCGTGCTTCTCGTGCTCGGAATCGTACTCCAGCATTTCGACATAAGCCATTGGATCAGCGACAACACAGCCATCATGATTCTGTTGGCGACCGCGATAGGCATCATCCCGGAATCAGGCCCGCACATGATATTCGTGACCCTCTATGCTGCCGGCGTGGTACCTATGCCAGTCCTCCTTGCAAGCTGCATCTCGCAGGACGGACACGCTTCCCTCCCCCTCATAGCCGAAAGCAAGATAAGCTTCGCCTGGGCGAAGCTTATCAACTGCATCATTGCTCTCATCGTAGGATTTGGAGCTATGCTGTTCTATTGATACTTAGAAACTGTTAAGACGGGATGCATAGTCCGACCATCCCGGAGCCGTCTTATAGATTTCCAGACTGGATGACGGAACATATATGCCGACCGTATCTGCCAGTACAGAATTCATAGTCGGAGGGGTCAGAGCCTCGCAATAGAGAGAGACCAGACGGCTACATCCGGTGAACACATCAGCCCCGACAGCGGTGACAGTTGACGGGAGTGTCACAGACGTAAGCGAGTCATTGTAATAGAAAGCCATGTCACCTACTTTCTCCAATGATTTGCCGAGACTTACAGATTCCAGATGTGCGCACGATGCGAATGCCGCCTCAGCAAGTTCCGTAAGCCCGTCCGGCAAGACCACATTCCGGAAGAAGAGACCTGCAAAGGCATAGTTGCCGATATATTCCAATCCGCTGCCGAATGTAACTTCGCCAAGCCATGTACCGATGAAGGCACGCGCTCCAATCTTCTTGACCGAATCAGGCACAAGAAGCGATTCCATCTTAATGCAATTCTCGAAAGCGCTGTCCCCTATCGAGGTAACTGCACCGAGATCGACTGACGCGAGTTTCCTGCATCCGGAGAATGTGTCGTTACCGATGGCAGTAACGAGCGGCGGAGTCACAAATGAAGTAATCTGAGTGGAAGCGAATGCCGCCACACCTATCGTCTCAATCCTGTCAGTCAAAGTAATATCCGTCAATGAGGTGCAGCCAGAGAAGGCATAAGAGCCGATGGAAGTCACGCTTTCAGGAATTACGACAGACTTGAGCCCATCGCAGTTCTGGAAGGCATTTGCCGCTATCTCAGAAGGATTTCCTTTGAGAATTATGTGTCCCGTCTTATTGAGCGAATTCTTCATCAGAAGAGGATACGAAACAGTAAGTCTCAGGTTCTCGGAGCAATCCTTGAAGACATAAGCGCCTATAGAGGTGACATGATCGGGAATCTCAAATGCAGTAAATCCCGTACAGCCTTCGAAAGCATTGCTTCCGATATGGACAAGACCGGAACCGAAGCCGATCTCGATCAGTCTGTCACATCCGGCAAACGCATAATCATCTATGGATGTTACTGAATCCGGGAGAGTTATCCTGTACAGTCCTGTACAATCCTTGAATGCTGCATTTCCGATAGAAGTCGCGGTCAGCGGCAGTGTCACGCTCTTCAGGTCAATCCTGCCAGAGAAACCGGTAACTTGTCTTACAGGTGTTCCAAGTACAATCTCCCCTACTCCGTCAGCATAGGTATTGCTGAGCATTGCCGGAATCGAGACATCAATCTTTTCTCCCGTATTGGATTCATATCTGATTATATAGCTCTCGTCATAGTCCAACGAAAGATTCAGGGTCCTCATAATGGTCTTTTCCGCGCCGTCAGAAATGAGAAGAGTAACCTCAGCATCCTCCATAAAAGGATCCGGAGCCGTAACCTTCACTTTGCCTGACACCAAATCTGTCTTTTCCATCACAACATCAAGATCGCTGTCCGGGAAAAGCTTTATCTGCACATCATCAGAGCCATAGGTCAGCACATAAGGAATCTCAACCGTCTCACCCGCCCCGCATCTGACAGAAGAGCCCCCTTCGAAAACAATATCAAAAGCAGTCATCTTACGCGGAAGCACAATTTCAGTCACGCCGTCGGCAAGGGTCAGGGTCACATATTCTTCTTCTACGACGATGTCGCTGAACACCATATTTCCGTCCTTTCCATCCTCACCGGTAGCTCTTCCGACCAATATCCATGTGGTGCCGGCATCATAAGACACATACCAATAGCCATTGTCGATCTTCAATCTCGGAGTTATGCCGTCCTCTCCGTCGGTACCGTCAGTTCCGTCCTCGCCGTCCGCGCCATCTGCACCGTCGCTGCCATCAACACTCGAAGCCTTTATCCTGTTTCCCTCCTCATCAAGAAGCCACTCACCGTCGAGGGTCCAGTAATAAACTCCGTCATCAGCGGCCTTGACACCTATAACAGGGGTATAGCCATCCGCACCGTCAGATCCGTCCGTTCCATCTGCTCCATGATATATAGTGACATCACCGCTCTTGGAAAAGGAAATCGTATATCCTATCACTACATTCTCAACCTTCACGGGCACGACAGAGGTAACGAAATCGTTATCTTCAAGAGCCGAAACCATGACCTGAAGAGCGGAAATATTCGTATTCAGGGTCTTGCAGAGCTCTTCCAGTTCTGCAATCCTCTGTTCCTGTTTCTTCAGTTCCTCCCATATAAGAGTGTCGTCATAGCGGCAGGACGGAAGAAGCACAGACAGGCAGATGAGTATGACGGATAATCTTTTCATTCAGACAATCTCATTTATCCTCTGTAAAATTCCCTTCTTCGACAGGAACATAACTTTCTATCGAGAGGTAATCATTGACTGTCATCCCGGAACCGTTCACTATGAATGTAACGCCACCTGTCGTGGAGTCTTCATTTACTGAAAGTGATACTGTATAGGATGTCGAAGCAAGCGTACCATTTATTATCGGAACCCGATAGGTCACCGTCCTATCCGCACCGGCCTTTCTTGTGGTGACTTCCGCATAGACAGTGTCACCCGCAGTGAAATACGCGGTCCTGAGTGTCTCGCCGGAGACCTGAGCACCTGATGTAATCATCGGAAGAGCCCTCGAAGAAAAATCCTGAGAGTCAGAAATCCTCACTGAAGTCTCGTCAGCCACAAAATATGATGAAAAATCTTCTGTCAGCACCACAGCCACACGCGCATTGGCTATCGAGCAGTCTATGCCGACATTCTGAGTGGTCTCGAGGGTCTTTACCTCAAATTCTGTCGCACCATAGTATCTGACGCATCCATAGCTGTCCGGATTGGCTTCGGCATACTCTGCCGTGCAATTCTCGGCATGGGCGGTGTAGGCCCCCACCTTGAGCTTGTAGGTCTCGTTCCTGATGGAGCCGTAAGTGCCGCCGATCTTCGTCCCGTCAACCCAGAGGGTGAAGGCATCGATCTGCTCAGGAGTTACTTCTGATTCGGCTGCGGACTTAACGGCAATATCTATATGATCAGATATATCTTCATTAATAATAAAAGAAATCTTATAATATTGCTCATCCATACCGGAACAAGATATTATACAGGCATAAGAAACTAAGATTAATATATATACAATATTTCTCATAATCAATTATAAATAATTTCAAGATAACCCATATATAGTCCTGTTTGAACCCATACACTCATGTCCTTATCACCTATAGAAGCAGATATACGGGAAGATGAACCAAAATTACCTGTTCCGCTTACGACATGTTCTGTTTTTGCAGCACATGTACCTATAGCATCAATATTTGTAAATGCTTCTGATGTCAATATAGCACTTGACGTTGTACTCGGACTTTGTGAATTTGTAATTCCAGTATATGCAGTACATGTTCCTCTTGATAACTCAGAACCTGTATTAACAAAGAAAAAGGAAGTATTATACTTTACACTCGTCTCACCCGGCAGCATAAAATCTCTCGAATAAAAAACATTCTCATACTTATCAGAGACAGCCGTCCATCGTTGATAGATTTCATATCCATTATATGAATGCCAATTCACTCTCGAGCCAGTTATTGTACCACCATCTAAACCCTCTGCTGCCCGGAAATCATGTCTATAAGGCAGCCCTGTTATATGTGCTTTTGTAGTAGCTGAATATGCTTGACCAGCAAAAGTGACCACAGCAGTAACGGTTTGTTCACCCCAATCATTTTCAGAGACAGAGAATTTATATATACCGTCCCCATTGTTCAATTCATACTCTTCTCTCGTGGTATTATAAAACCAGTTCAATCCTGCCATGGAATTGAAGTTTACATTCACACCAACATTACCGCTCACATTAGTAGTCTGCTTATTTTCTCCAGACGGAGTATTCTGCAGATATGCCTTGAACCCATAATCTGTAACTGAATGATTCAGAATATTATTAGAGACATTTATCTTAAATCCCATTCTTTCAATCGTATTGTTCCCACATGAATTGGCTTTATCCGGATCAGATCTATAGGACCAGGAAGTCTCTGCAATCGGAGAAACAACAATATCAGGGTGACCTACAGATAATTTATCTTTCATCTCAAATGACAAAACATGTCCATTGATTGCGCAGGTTGCATATACGACGTATTCCTTACCTGGGATAAGCAAAGGCCAGTTGCCTGTATAATCCTCCATCTGTTTACCCTTATCTCCATAGTCGTTCTTGTTAAAGAGCGATGTACCGGAAGTCCAACGGATAAAGTTCATGTCACTGTCATATATAGCGACCCCCCACTGATCAATTATCTTGGCAGGAGAGCCCGAGAAGGTAAAATCTGTAAGGCCGACATAGGTACCTGTCAAGATTTTAGAACCTGTTGACTCATCATAACTGTGTTCACATACATAAGTACATTCCGCCGTAAATCCGACAAATTCACTGAGATCAATATCAAGCACCTTTCCGCTCAAGAAGCTGTAAGACGAGGAATTACCTCCCGTCTTACTGAAACTTCTGAACATCTTTTCGTTCCCCTTGGTACAGACAATTGAGAATCCGTCCACGAACTCCATCGCCGGCATAAACATATAGACAACTCCGGCTCCAGAAGGCACTGCCACGTCTATAAGATGTGACGCATCCTCAGATGCAGCCACTACGCCGGCTTCAGAGAATATCACCTTTGAGATCTTCTGACCCACATATTCTGATATTCCATCCGATAACGAAGCTGTGTATGATCCCGAATTGCTTGAAAGTGAAACGCTTTCAACTCCTTCAGCCACCGTCAGCCTGATAAGTCCGCCGACATGGCCGAGGACGCAATTCATCCCTTCGGCAGAATAGTCCGCAGCCCCGTACAGATAAGGCTTGTGGGTACCGTCCTGCTGAGAATAGTCGAATACAGCATTGCCTTCATCATCGAAAGTACCGGAAAAAGCGAATTCGCATTTGACAGGAGCCTCAGACATTGTGACGGCCCCTTTGAATTTCGCCTTTGCAAGACCTGAATCCACGTCGTTCAAGGTCAGGACGGTCACTGCCGACGCTCCTGATGCTCCGGTCGCTCTGAAGGCGACCTGATCCCCTGACTGCCAGAAAAGATCGTTGCCGCTGTTACCGACCTTCGTCATATCAACGTCAAACTCGACATCCACCGGATATTCCTGAAGGGAAGGAGCCGAAGAATCCTCACTGCACGACAGGCAGAGAAGAGACAGGGCAAGCGCCAATATATGTATGGGTGTAATCTTCATTTTCTATTGTTTTTCAAATACGCCGTCATCTGACGGATCCACTGTCAGTGTTTCATAAATATTCTCACATGTTTCTATGACTGTGATTTCCGGCTTCGCAAGAGAGCCCTCGACACTTGTCATCCTGAAGGTAAGAGTATAATGCGTGGCCGGGGCGATTTCAATCACGTCCATACGTGAGCGGGATTCACCTGACACATTGAACAGTCCCGTGAACTCGAAGAACATCTGCTGTCCTGATGTGAAATAAGCCAATGCCGTGGAAGCATTGTCTGGGGTGAATTCCAGTTTTCTGTCACGGTCTGTAAAAGCCACTACTTTAGGATCGGTATAATATGTGAGAACGCTCTCGTCAAACACCACCGAAAGCATCGTATTGGCGACAATACAGTTGACCGTCACAGGATACGTCAGAGGTATGTTCTCATCATTTTCGTCCTTGGTCATGAAACGATCGACAAGAACCTCTTCAGTTCCGGCATACCTTATCTGGCCCCACTCGTCAGGCAAGGTCTCTGCCTCTTTTACCGTAATATTCTCTGCCATGATGATATATGGAATATCCTTATCAACAGGGACAGGTATCAGTGACGGCAGGGCAGAATAGCTATATTCCTGATGGAAATTCTCTCCGTCGATATACACGTTCATATCGTCTGGAGTCACAGCCTTGGTCCGTGCCTCTATAACAACCGGAGAGATACTGAGTGAAGCATAAGAAACCTGCTCCTCAATCTGGCATGATGCAAATGCAGGGAATGCCGCAAGCATCAGATATGCAAAAGACTTCCTCATAGCGTCATATCCTCCTTATTTATGACATCGATGACAGTCTCTATTTCGACTGCATCCTTGATTTCATAATCCACATAGATGACCGGCTTCTCTATATCACCTCCGGTCACAGGAGTTCCTGAACCCGGAACTATGCTTCCTGTTATCTCATTAGTCCCCATCTCGCCGTCAACAGTGACCTGCGGTCCGAGGATACCGTTATGGTTGCTCTTGAAGGTAAGCATGGCATGCTTGGCAGGCAGGACAAATACAGAACTGGCATATTTACGCTCCACACCATCGACGGACCCGAACACTGAATATGCTATCATGGAACCAGAAGCATCCACATTGAAGTAAGCCTGCACCGATCCTGCCTGATCAGGAGTGAGTGTCAGCATCCTGTCACCCATTGCAAGTTCAGCCCTTACACCCGTAAAATCAGAGAGGAAGCCATCCTCGAAAGCCACAGACACCTTAGCATTGGCCATATGGCATTCAACAGAAACCTGAGTAGGATTTTCAGCAGGGGCCTTCACCTGGATTCCTTCCGTAACCCCACGGAATCTTACGCATCCGTATCCTTCGTGTGCCTTAGCAACGGTACAGCTTTCCGCCTCTATCGTATATAATCCGTAAGGAAGCACGAGAGGCTCCTCAATCTGGCCATATACGGCAGATGCGGTATAAGGATCGTTTCCCGTCAGGGTTCCTGTGATACTGATGTTATAAAGATCAAATGTACCTGCATCATCAGCCTTTGCCGCCACCTCAACCTCAACATCCGACGAGAGTCTCAGATCCATCGAACCATAAAGTTCCGGAGCGGACATCTTCTGCGAACACGACGCGGCCGCAAGAAGCATAAAAGCATATATGTGTAATCTGCGCATCATTGTCCTGTAACTGTTGCTGCGGTCATAGTGACCTGGTTCCACTTCCCTTTTTCTGCAGTGAACGACACATCGTATCTCATGATACTTTCGTCTGCATACACACCTGCCACCAAAGTATAGACAAGAGACACAGTATTGTCATCATCGACATTATAATATACTGCATCCGCCTCGTCATGGGATGCAGAGGGTTTCACAGAAAGCTTGCGTCTGCCTTCAGAGTCAGAAATTGAAAGGCCGGCAGGATAAAGAACTCTCGTCTTATCCACATTTTCAGAATCAGTCGTTATGGTATCATCATCATAGGCTATCGTTATCTTCGCATTGATGACGGTGCACGCGACAGTCGCTGATGTTGTACGGCCTGCCGTGACTACAAATTCCTGCGATCCGGCGAGACGAGGTTTCCCCATCCCCTCTTCCGCTTCTTCGGCCGTGCAGCTTTCTACATACACAGTGTAGGTCCCTGCCGGCACTCTCTGTACATTATCCTGATTGGCAGCGAATGCATCATACGACACTTCCCTGAGAAGGGTCCCATCGTCGGAGTAAAGCATTATCATATAATCCTGATAATCCTCTTCCGGCAAGGCTTCAGGAGCCTTGACTGCATCCCCGACGGACACATCCGCGAGAAGCGACAGGTCAATGTATCCGAATCCGTCACCCTCGACTTCCCTTGTACAGGAAATCAGAGACAGAAAGGCAATGACCGCCGCCAGACGATATATGTTAACATTCATTTTCATTACAAATAAGGGTCAATTTCATAATCCTGTCCGGACTCAGAAGCATATTCCTCAGTAACACTCAGAGACGGGACTGCCGCCTGTCCGTGGGTGAGGTCAAGTTTCACCACTATCCTTATATTATCCTTTGCCTCCAATGTCAGCGCAGTACCAGACAGACTGACTTCATATCCAGTTTCTGTATATGTTCCTGCTATACCGTATATGAGGGCTGAAGGAGTGAAATAGGCAGGGGTTTCTTTGTCGGACTCCTCTATGACCAAAGTCCTGTCCCCCGATACAAGAGTCACTTTCAGACCCGTGAAGCGTCCGGACACCGAACTGTCAAAAACAACTGTCACAAGAGCATTTGTCTGATGACATACGATCGAGGCCTTCTGATAGATGTTGCTGACATTCAGTTCGAACAGGCCGCTCGTACCGTAATATCGCGGACATCCGAAACCGGCTTCCGATTCCTCAACAGTACAGCTTTCGGCAGTTACAGAATATTGATTATTGACCTCGACAGTCACTGTCTCGAAGTCCTTGTATTCCACTACCGGTATCACCTGCCCCTTCTTATCATCGGGAGCCTGATATACGGCATAGTTTCCGTCTGCATCAAGGACACTTATATTATATTCCCCGGCCTCTTCATCAGTAAGAAGTGCTGCCGCCTTGGTCTGCTTATCGACATACAGGCTCACAGAGATGTAACCGGCACGAGATTCGTGCTCAAGTCCTTCTGCAGTACATGCCGCCAGCAAAGGCAGACAGAACATATATGAGAATAATCTTTTCATCAAAACTATCTATAAATGAATTCGAAATCATCAACAAGCAGAACCGATCCCACACCGCCGGTGAAGTAATCTCCGAGATTGCTTGCACACGCGGAAATCACCACATATTTCGGGGTACGGGTCAAATCCCTGTATTCGAGTTCGAGAACGAACTCCTCATAAGTTTCAGTAGCAGAATCAGTCTCGAATCTTGCAAATGCGATGATTCCTTTGTCATTCTCCACATCCACGAAGCGTCCCTCTGACGTGTTGATGCGGAACGGCTCATCCCAGTCTGTCAGCATAACTTGAATCTGGCATTTGTCAGTCTGCCCTGTCATGTCGGTGTATGGAGCCTCGGCCATATCTATGCTCTTCGGAGCATATTTATAGAATCCCTTGAGTGCCTGTGGCCTGGAAGTGAAAGGAACACCCCAGTCAAGTTCTGCTCCTACTCCGGCCACCTTACCGAATTTGCCGGTATATATGTTTCCCGCCGCAAGTTTCTTGATTCCGAGAATATTCACCTGCATCGTCTCAAGCCGTGCAGCAGCCTTTCCCGGTCCGCTTACCGCGACATCAGTTCTTTCCGGTGTCGTAGGCACATAGCCGAGAGCAGCAGTTCCTTTATTAGCCGAATCCCAGATATAGTTAGAGTTCAGGTCAAGATTAGGAAACCACGCGGACTTGTCGGAAGAAGGGTCATCAGAGTACCAGCTATCAAAATTCATGTTATGCAGTTCCAGGGCCTCTTCGGTCTTGAAAGATACTTCTTCGCTGATAAGGTCCCCATCGATGATCCTGACAGAATACTGGGTATCCGCCTTGAGTCTTGTGAGGGATGCCGTCACATTCCTGCCTTCGAGTGAGATGTCCTCCGCAACGGTCCATGTTGAAGCCGAAGCCGTCTTGTACTCAATTACCGGTGAGACTCCTGTCTTTGATACTGCCGTAACATCGGCGGAGTAGCACCAGGCATTGACAGAAGATATTTCGAGAGCAATCTGCTTAGGCAGGACCTTCATTGTCCATCTGAGCGTATCGTCCTTGTATTCAACATCGAAATATCGGACAAGAGTACAGTCAAGAGTCATAGGCAGATGCACATCTTCTGTGACCATAACCTCTTCTGAGGCCACGATTTCAGTACCTGTGGTGGATATGACCGCAGAACCTTCCGGCTCAAGCTTCATATCCTCTATGACAACATTTGAAAGACTCTGATCTTCCGGAACATAGACATAGATCATCCTCGACTCGGCATCAATATCGGCATCGCCGATCTGATTCTCCACGATGACATACCTTTCTATCGTCTGAACGGCTGAAATCGTCCAGACATAGTCCTGATATGTCCGTAGAGTCAGGGTCAGAGGAGATGACAGGTCAAGAACCGGCGGCAGTGAGTCAAGAAGCTCCGCTCCTTCAGTATAAGTGAAGTCCATAACCGGAAGAGAGGTGATGTCCGCAGTCTCTTCCAATACGACTGATACGGTCCTTGTACCTGAAGTGATTTCGGCAGACTTCTGTCCCTGCACTGCAAAGGAGGTGATGTCAGCCACGATACGGGGATATGAAAGATCGTTCTTGATACACGAAACGGCAAGAACAAGCGACATTATGATTATTCCTGTCTTTTTCATGATTCACTCCTTTTCTTATCCTTTATAATATATAGTTTCGTAGGCAGATATACGGAAATCCCCATGCCTATGGAAAACAGGTTAAGCCTGAAGTTGGCACCGCTTTTCCGCATGATGCTCGTCTCGACCTGATTCGTCACCTGCTTGACTCTGTTGTAATTGAGACCGAGCACACCGATAGAAACCTCGAGAGCCACATTATTGGTCACGAATGCTGAAAGACCCGGCACAATATCAAGAGAAGCCTTAATATTCGTCTGATATGTACCGAACTTGTCACCCTGATCGAGCCTATACATCACGGACTGACCGTAACCTCCGGTAAGACGTCCTTCGGCAAACATGGCAAAACGCTTGCTTTCGCCGAAAGGTATGTAGTAACGGCATGTTGCGGATGTCGTATAACTGTGCGAAAGATAGTGATAGTCCGAAATCTGCATCGAAAGCATGTCACCGAGAGAGAGGCCTACATTAGCGAGGTCAAGACTGCTTCTGTCATAGTCGAAACGCAGACCTATGGCAAGATTGTCAATAAGGAAATAGGATACATTCGGGGCTATGCCAAAGGAATACATATCTCCCTTGATGCCTGTCAGCAATGACAAGAGGGAATATCCGGCATCATCGGCAGCCTGACCGAGCCCTATGGTATTGTAGGACATGGTAAGGCCGGCGCCGAAGGTGCCCTTAGGTATAAAGGTGGAAGTCGATAATGCGATTCCCCTGTCGAAGTCATGCACTTCATGCGCCTCCTTTGCCGCCTCAGGCTTCCTTTCAGGGGAAGCTGCATGAAGGACGGCAAGGGAGCACATCAATGCAATTGCTGTTACTGCTGCTCTTCTCATGTCATTTGAAATTAGCAAACACTGCATCGAACTCTTCATCAGATAGATCAGCAGGGTCATAAACGAATTCAAATTCATCGAGAAGGAGAACGGAACCGACTGCACCCGTGAAGTAATCTCCATAGCGGCTCGCTGCGCCGGCAATCACCACATAAGTAGGGATTCTGTCAAGAGACCTGTACTCAAGAGGTATGGTGAACTTCACATAGTCACTGTCCGTATTGCTTGAATAAAGAGCACCGAACGCAATGATTCCAGAATCAGTGTCGTAGTTGACAAATACCTTGTCCGAAGTCTTTACGCGGAATGTTCCGGTCCAGTCGGTGAGGAACATCAGTATCTGACATTCGTCGGTCTGGCCTTTCTTGTCGCTATATGGAGACTCAGCCATATCGATTGTCTTAGGAGCGTACTTGTAATAACCCCTGAGAGCAAGAGGACGGGATGTGAAAGGAGTTCCCCAGTCAAGTTCTGCTCCGACTCCTGCCACCTTTCCGAATTTGCCGGTATAGATGTTTCCTGCCGCAAGTTTCTTGATACCTATGATGCTTACCTGTTGAGTCTCGAGACGTGCGGCAGCCTTTCCTTCACCCTTGACGGCAAGGTCGTTCTCCTCCGGAGTTGTAGGCACATAGCCGAGGCTCGCAGTTCCGCCGTTGGCAGAATCCCAGATGTAATGTTCATTGAGGTCGAGGTTAGGATACCATGCATCACCGTCCGCATACCATGCATCGAAACTGAGATTATGTATGACATCGGCAGATTCCGTAACGAATTCGCATACCTTTGTATCCTGTTCATTTGCTGTAACGGCCCGGTACTGATACTGGCTCAGCGGCTGAAGACCGTCAAGACGGGCTGTGAATGTAAGTGCAGTTTCATTTATCTCCATCTTCGACTCCGGCATTGAAGTCCACTCAGTATCGGTTGCAAGCTTATACTGGAATGTAAGGCCCGCAGGGACTTCCTTACTGAAATAGCGTCCTTCGAGAGTAGCGAACTTAGCCCATGCCACGGCACCCTCCAGCGCCTCGGCCTCTACGTCTGATGTAATCTCAAACGCAAGCACCGGCCTTATGAAGTGTCCCTTCTGGTCAATAGCAAGGAATTTAAGTTCGTACATGCCTATGGTGAGCTGAGAGATGAATGATGTCAGGTCTATGTCTGCAGACACAGACTCATCAGTCAAGGCAGCTGTCTGTATTCCCAAAGCAGCGAGGGACGAAATATCGGCATCCGAAGCGCCTACGAGATCGATGCTCTCAGGGAATCCCATCCGGGTCAGCATATCATTGGAATGACTGATAATCAAGCTCTTAGTCTTAGACGGAAGATCAAATATCAGACGCTTCACCGGATCTGCATTGCCCACAGGGAATGTAAGGCCCTCCTTGAGTTCCCATCCGTCGCTTGTCCTGTATGCCGGGAGCCCCTGCATGTCAAAGTCAAGAATGAGGTCATGACTGTTGGATATCATCTCGCCGTCAATCTTTACTTTCAGGGCAAATACTCCGTCAACGATTTCCTGCTCCGCAAGACTGAATATAAGGTGATAATGCTGTCCGGCCTTCACATCCTCTATTGTCTTTGTATAGGTATAGACTCCGCCCTTGTCATCCTTGCTGTCATTGTTCTTCATGTATAGGTTCCATGTCAGCCTGCCGGTCACCTTGAAAGATGCCTTTGCATCAAAACCTCTCTGCTTAGGATCTGATTCATCGGGTATATTCGTGAGCCTCAACACATCACCTTCACCGTTGGTGACCTCAACATAATATTCTGTAAAGAGGTCCTGGAAGTCCTCCGGGAACTCTACGGAAAACTTGACGTCAGCCCGTGTGCATTCGATGTCTATGACCTTGGTTTCCTCAGCCTTTATATCCACCGATACGGCACCACCGTAAAAACCATCCTCGAATGAAGCATTCGGAACTTCTTTATTCTGCGCCATCACGATGTAAGAGCCCATGAGAACCTTGATGGGATTCTCCGTCGTGACATCATAGTGGCTCGCCGCTTCGCCGACAACTGCACCAGAAGCATTGACAACCTTGATTGAATAAGGTTCGATCTGAGGCATAGTCTCTTCGGTGCCGGCATTATCCTCACCGCTTTCCCCTGTATCGGACTTGACAATCAGAGACTCGGAAAGATTCTCTGTCAGATTCAGGGCAAGGTAGCCATAGCCCGCCTCTTCTGCAAACCTGTCGGAACATGCCGAAGATGACAGAAGAGCCAGCACCATACATATATATACGTAATATCTTTTCATTTCAAAAGGATCTGATTAGTTCTGCACAGCAACTGATACGAATGTCACTGCCTGAGTAAGTTCCTGACCTTTGCCGTCCTTCACATAAAGAGTGAATATGTGCTGGTCACCCGGGGTTATGTCGGCAACATACATGTTGATCATAGGAACAAGGGCTGACAGTGAGAAAGGCACTTCCGTCTGATCGAGAATCCTGTCTCCCATCGGAATGGCAGAAGGTGATCCGTCGTCCTTAGGCTTGCCCAAGGCATTGTAAAGAGCTTCGTCATTGATCATATCCATTACGGTGACTCCCTCATCGTTCATCTTGTTCTCAGCGGAAACAAGGTCACTTATCGTCTTGCTGAGCACTGGCGACTTGACATATATGAGGAATTCCTTGATCTTCTCCGGAGCCTTGATGAGAAGTTCCACATCAACCTCTGCATCCAGAGACATTTCAAGTTCAACTGACTTGAAGTCAGGGTTGGCAGCCCACTCGAGAGTCGGCTTCGTGCTGACTACAGGGGTGTCGTCTCCGCTGTCATCTCCGCCCTCGTCTTCACCGCCTGTAACAGGAATCTCTTCAAGTCCGTCAACATAGACATCATCCTTCTTTTCAGTCACTTCAGTGCTGATTTCAATCTTGATTCCGTTTCCGTCACCGTCACCGATATGACCGGTAACCTTTGCATCAAGATTGATGACGTGATGATCCTTCGGCTCCACTCCCGTTATAGTCATGAATGTCGTTGCGTCGGTATCGTCTATGGCGCGGTGGCCCGTAACCGTTATATCGAGAGGAGCAGCAGTAAAATATCCGGCCTTTCCGGCAGCGAAATCATCTGTCGTGCCCTCCTTTACCCATGTAAGCTCACCTTTGCCGTTGCTTACCGTCACATTATAGGTAGAGAGTTCCTTCTTGAAATTCTCTGAAAGGACGAAAGTCACCTTGACATTGGAAAGTCCGCAGCTGAGAGTGAGAGGAGTAACCTGTCCCGCCACGATCTTGAAGTCCTGAGTACCGCTATAGATAGGAAGATCCCAGTCGGCATCCTTATGCACAGGGGATGTGGCAGTGATCTGATAATCTCCCGAACCGAGCTTGATCATTTCGCCCTTCTTCTCTCCATAGACGAAATCCATCTGCCATCTGTCCTTAGGACGGAAGATAGTGACGTTGAATTCATCGATATTGTCATTGGCTTTAGTCACGATTTCGAAATCATCGGACAGCGAAGCCACCGAAAGGCTGAGTTCACCCTCAGATGTAATTTCAATATTCTTTCTGCAGGCAGTAAAGGCAACTGCCGCAATCATCACTGAAAAAAGAATCTTTTTCATATTATATATTTCTTGTTTTTACGATTATTAATAATAGAGGAGCTCGAGGTCATCCACCTTGAGCACGCTTCCGATACGGGCAGTGTATTCTATTCCCCCCATCTCTATTATGGCATTGCTTCCGCTCCTGTAGCCTGCTTCTGTATCCTTAAGCGAAGATGACTTGAAGGAGACATAGATCTTTGCTGCCTTTGCCATGACGTTGAGATAGTCTATTTCCAATACATGATTAATCCATGTGTCAGTTGCCCCTAACGTATTGACCTCCTGAGCCGCAATCAGTTCACCGTCAATATCAAACAATTCTATACGAGCATAGGCTGTCTCATTGCCGACTGGGACATAACGGTACCAGAAACTCAGCGCAGAAGGACGACTCTGAAAAGAATGTCCATCGCTCTGATGCTCTCCGGAAAGTGAGGATGTTCCTATAAATAACTCACCTACAGCCTTAACCGGATTATCACCATCTGTGTCAGCATCAGCCTCTGTATCTACCTGCACCGAAGCTATCTGAGCTGACTTTGTTCCAGAACGTGTATTTAAAGAATATGAAACCGTCGGGAACACCTTGTAATCAAGGCTTCCGGAAGTGACCTGTTCAAGCATTGTACGTTTGCTGTTCACAGCCCACCATTTATCACCGGCGCCACTTGCCCACGGCTGATAGAAGTCTTTTGATGACTGGGATGTCGTTGATCCTTTGATGGCAAATTTATGGGTCTCTGTGGAAAAATCCTCAAACCCGCTGTTTCCTATCTGCTGAGCCCCTTCTGTAGTCACGGACAAAGCATCCGAAACAACTTCATGATTGTTGTTATAGATAACCCTCAACTGATAAGTGGTCTTTGGCTCAAGTTCATCAATATCATCACATCTCAGAGAAAGTCCTGTTCCGTGGAGTTTATAGTCGGTGAGATCGGTCCATGCTGCACTGCCGGACTTTCTGATCTGAACCTTGAAAAGATCACGGTTTGCACCTTCCGATACGGTCACTGTAGGGGCCACGAGTTTTGTTGCCCATATATTGTAGTCCTTGATTGAAATTGCAGGATTGATAGGCACAGAAACCACTGAAAATGAAGTTGCAGTTTCCTTCATCACTTCGTCCGTAACCTTGAGAGTGAAGGTAGCAAGCGTCTTTTCCTGTCTGGAGGCCTTGGACTTGGTGTTGAGATATTCCACGAGCCCTGCAAGATTTATATATGAAAGGTCACGGCATCCGAGCAGGTCGTCATTCCATTCGATTCCGGCATCATTCAGGGCCTTAACCATATCCGCATCTGCATTTGCAATGTCGATATCCTGATTCACAGGGAAGCCGGACGCTTCAAGAAGATCAGACTGTACATTCAGGACACATGATGATATGGCAGCCCTGGCAAGAATGCTTACGCTGCCTCCCATTCCTACATCGACTCCCTCGATTACCCTGCATTTGTTGTTCTCGTCAAAGCCGGCAAGAGAGATCGAAGGAGCATCCTGAGGTGTCACCCATGCAGGAAGGTCAAGAGGCACTTCCACAGTCTCTTCAGCATCATTTACGGTGAGGTTGAAGAGGAGGTTGGACTTGCGCGGCTCCACATCTATGTTCACATGTACATAGTCACCCGGCGAATAAACACGAGACTCGGTCTTGGCATACTTCCAGTCACCGTTGCCTGTAAGGTCGGCATAAAACTCTATGACTATGTTTCCTCCAGGAATGAAGCCTGGCCTATTCTCGTCCCTCACGAACTTGAGCGACTTCTTGGAATGGTCCTGATGTCTGAGAATAACATAATAATCATAATAAGACCCCGGTACATTTTCTGAGAATGCCACATCCGACATGACGTTACCCAGAACGGCAGTAGCATTGACAGCCTGCTTAGGGTTTTCCGGAGTGAGTTCAAAATTATGATCAGCCACGAAATATGGCTTTCCGAATCCGCATCCGAGTGAATCACCGTGCTGGGCCAGAAGCCTGAATTCGCCTGTATTCAAACGGATTATCTTTCCGACAGAATTTACATAGGTGTCACGATAAAGCCGGACTTTCGAAGCGGCATTGTAAACCTCCACCTCAAAATCATCAACTGACGGAACCAGCTCTGCCGGTACCGTTGCAGCGACAACTTCCTCACCATCTGTCCTGGTGGCCATCGCTCCAGTCCTTGCATCAGCAGAAAGGCTGACAGTCAGTTCTGCGGGTGTGCTTCCGTCCTGACCATCACGCGCCTCATCCTTGACGCACGACATGACTATTAGAGCGAGACCGATAAGAAGAAATCTTAAACGTCTCATATTTTTGTGGTTAAGAATAAAATTCGGTCAAAGGTACGGAGTTTTTTCAAAAAATCCAAAACATGGGCAATGCAATCTGAGGGGCGCTGATATTTCCCGAAAAATTAGTATCTTTGCGCGATTATGTCTTTATAGGAATATGGCGAAGGAGATTGAAAATATTGCGGCCAATTATGGCGACGAAAACATTAGGACGCTTGAGGGCGTCGAGCATATCAGGCTGAGGCCGGGCATGTACATCGGTACGCTCGGCAACGGTGACGATGCAGCGGACGGCATATATGTGCTGCTCAAGGAGGTTGTCGATAACTCTATCGACGAGTTTTCTGCGGGATTCGGAAAGCAGATCCAGATAAATGTGACGGAGAAGGAAGTGACTGTGAGGGACTTCGGACGAGGAATCCCTCTCAATTCGGTCGTGAAGGCCGTGAGCATCCTCAACACCGGCGGCAAGTATGACTCGAAGGGCTACAAGAAGTCCGTAGGTCTTAACGGTGTGGGTCTCAAGGCGGTGAACGCCCTTTCTTCATATTTCCATGTGGAGGCATACCGTGACGGCATGTGCTCATACGCGACTTTCAGCGCCGGCAAGCTGACTGATTCCGGGATGAAGGAGAGCAAGGAGAAGAACGGTACTTTCGTGAAGTTCGTTCCGGACGAGGTGCTCTTCGTCGGATATGCCTACAGGATGGAGTATGTGGAGTCGATGATAAAGAACTATTCTTATCTGAAGAAGGGACTCACGCTCAACCTCAACGGTACCCCATACAAGTCCGAGAACGGTCTGCTCGACCTTATCAACGAGAACATTTCCGAGACTCCTTTCTACCCGCCGATCCATATTTCCGGCGAGGACATTGAAATCGTGATCACCCACGGCAGCAACTACGGCGAGAACATCACTTCGTTCGTGAACGGACAGAACACCCGCGACGGCGGTACCCACCTGGCGGCTGTGAGGGAGGCCGTATCAAAGACGCTCAAGGAGTTCTTCAAGACATATTCCAAGAAGGATTTCGCTCCGGAGGACATCCGTCAGGGCATAATCGGCGCCATCAGCATACAGATCCAGGAGCCTATCTTCGCCAATCAGGCCAAGACGAAGCTCGGATCGACCTATATGTGGACAGCCGAGGTGGAGAACGAGGACGGGACACGCAGCAGCGAGCAGGGACCTACCATCAGGAGCTTTGTGAACGATTTCGTAAAGACCACTCTCGACAACTATCTTCACATGCACAAGGACATAATCCCTGTGCTTCAGGAAAAGATCATGGCTTCTGAGAAGGAGCGTCAGGAGATTTCTTCTATCCAGAAAAAGACAAAGGAGCGCAACAAGCGTACGAGCGTCTATAACAAGAAGCTCCGCGACTGCAAATATCACTATAAGGACAAGCTCCCTGCAGCAAAGGAGGAACTGCGTGACCAGACCAGCATATTCATCACCGAGGGAGACTCTGCAAGCGGAACCATCACCAAGGCCCGCAATGCCGAGACCCAGGCTGTATTCTCGCTCAGGGGAAAGCCTCTGAACTGCTACAAGGAGGGTCCGAAGAAGTTTGCCGAGAACGAGGAGCTCAACCTTCTGATCAACGCCCTCGGACTTGAAGAGGACATGGACGACCTCAGGTACAGAAGAATCATCGTGGCTACCGATGCCGACGACGACGGCATGCATATCCGCATGCTCGTGCTCACATTCTTCCTGAAATATTATCCTGACCTCGTGCGAAGAGGCCATGTGTATATCCTCCAGACGCCTCTCTTCAGGGTAAAGACGAAGAACGAGGTGCGTTACTGCTACAATCAGGAGGAAAAGGAGAAGGCCATCGCCGAGCTGAAGGGCAAGGTGGAGATCACGCGATTCAAGGGTCTCGGAGAGATTTCGTGGGAGGAGTTCACGGGATTCATCGGAAAGGACATGCGCCTCGACAAAGTAAGGCTCAGCGACGAAGAGTCTATAATGGATATAATGGAGTTCTATATGGGAGAGAACACATACGAGAGACAGGTATTCATCAGCCATAATCTCAAGAGCGCCCAGGAACTCGAAGATGTAAATATTTGATTATGTGGAGAAAATTCTGCGGATGGCTGCTCAAGGCCATGGGATGGACAGCTGATGCGCCTGTCGTTCCCGAAGACAAATGCATCATTCTCGGTGTGCCTCACACCTCGATCTGGGACTTTGTGATCTCATACCTTTATTATACGTCAGTGGGCGGCAAGCCATACTGCATGGTCAAGGGCGAGTTATTCGTCGGTCCGTTGGGATGGCTCCTGCGCAAGCTCGGTGGCATACCTGTTGACAGGAAGAGGGGCAGCAATGTGGCTCTCAGCGTGATCAAGGAGATGAAGAGCCTCCCTGTGGCGCATCTTGCACTTGCACCCGAGGGGACGCGCAAGCCAGTGAAGAGGTGGAAGACGGGTTTCCACACCATTGCGCGCGAGGTGGGATGTCCTGTATATATGGGATATTTCAACTGGGGCAACAAGCATATCAGCCGCGGCGAGAAGGTGGAGCTTACGGATGACCCTAAGGCTGACATGGCGCGCATTCAGGCTCTTTACGAAGAGATGCACCTTGTGGGCAAGCATCCGGAGATGTATGTCACGAAATAGTACTAAACCAACAATATTATTTTATGATTCAACTGTACAAGCGTATGCAGAGGATGAGGGAGAAGTATGTCGATACCCTCGCCAAGCTTTACGAGTATGCAACGACTGTTTACTCAAAGAACCAATACACGCAGTGGTATGACTCCAAGAAAGGCGGTTATACCTACAACTCGTTCAAGAGCAAATGCGACAGCCTTTCAAAGAAGCTGACCCAGTACGGCATCGGAGCCGGCGACAAGGTGGCCATCCTTTCGCAGAGCATGCCTAACTGGTCGGTGGCATTCTTCAGCGCCGTTCCGTTCGGACGAATCGCGATTCCGATACTTCCCGACAGTTCGGAGAATGAGGTGACAAACATATTGGAGCACTCAGAGAGCAAGGTGATCTTCGTTTCGCAGAAACTCGCAGGAAAGGTGAGTCAGGAATGCAGGGACAAGATGACTCTTGTCATCGACATGGACACATTCGAGGTGATTCAGGCAGACGAGAACAAATTCACCTGCGACGGAAGGACAGAGGTGCCGATGCCTGACGACATAGCGGCCATCATTTACACCTCCGGAACGACAGGAAGTGCAAAGGGCGTGGTGCTGAGCCACAGAAACCTTTCCTCGAACGTCATCACCTGCTACCATTCATGCAAGAGGGGCGAAAAGGACAGATGGCTCTCGGTGCTGCCGATGGCCCATACGCTTGAGATGACTCTCAGCATGCTCTACCCTATGTACTGCGGTGCGACCGTATATTACCTTCCAAAACCGCCGGTGGCTTCGATTCTGTTGAAGGCTCTGCCGATTGTTAAGCCTACGACAATGCTCACAGTGCCGCTCATCATCGAGAAGGTATATAAGGGAAGCGTCCTGCCTACCATCAAGAAGAGCCGCACGCTGACATGGATGAACGTGCACATGAACGGTCTGATGTGCAGAATCATCGGCCTCAAGCTCAAGAATACATTCGGAGGACATATTTCATTCTACGGTATCGGCGGTGCAAAGCTGGATCCTGAGGTGGAAAAATTCCTGCTCAAGGCGAAATTCCCATACGCAATCGGATATGGTCTGACAGAGACTTCTCCCCTCCTGGGATATGCGATGAACAACTGGAGGGCTGTGGGTTCGTTCGGATACCCTGTGTATAATGTGAAGCTGAAGCTCCATAATGTGAATCCGGAGACGGGAGAAGGCGAGGTTGTGGCGAAAGGCCCTAACGTGATGCTCGGATATTACAAGGACCCTGTCCGCACGAAGAGCGTGTTCACGGAGGACGGATGGTTCCGCACAAGCGACATCGCAGTCCAGGACGAGAAAGGCCGTTATTACATCAAGGGCCGCAACAGCAACATGATCCTCGGACCGTCCGGAGAAAACATCTACCCTGAGGAAATCGAGAATATCATCAACAATGTGGAGGGAGTGAACGAATCCATCGTGGTGGAGCGTAACGGCCGCCTCGTCGCCCTTGTGCAGCCTCACGAGAACTTCATCGAATGGGACAAGGAGAGCGAGG
>CAYXMV010000013.1:0-11647 GCA_964466235.1 uncultured Muribaculaceae bacterium
AGGGATACGGCTACCGAGACGGGTCCATGTCCTTTCGCTGTATTTGCCGACGAGGGGCTGCACGATGAGTCCCATCAGAGGCGGGAGAATCCAGAAGAAGCTGAGACTGTGAGGATCAGCTCCGAGAGTCGCAAAAATACGGCTGATGTTTGCGTTCTGGAGGGAATATGCGATCTGGACACCGAAGAATCCGAAACTGATATTCCACATCTGCCAGAAAGTTAGCTTTGTGTTTCGCATTTTTTAAGTTGTTTTGGTTATTAAGTGTTACCTATATATAAGTCTGCGAAAATAAACATTAATCCTCACACGCGCGTAAATCTTCTGACGAACTGACGGAAGAACAGGACGAATGGTGTATTTTTTACGACGAATCATACAGAAAGATTGGATAATCGGAGCAAAATCCTTAACTTCGTACCACAATTGAGCCTGCAACTGCATGAAATCCAACATAAAAGTATCCGGAATCATACATATCTTCGCTTTTCTGCATGCTGCCGTCGCACTGACATGCAGATTTGCCGGCATAGAAGATGAACTCTTCCTCACCTTCCTTACAATGACGATGGTCCTGCTCATCTGCCTGAAGAAGGGATTCAACATCGATTTCACTGCAGCAAGCATCATCGTGGCCAACATCATAGGTTATCTCATCGGAAACATAGGGGCTGACATCCTGATGGTGTTCATTTCCAATCCATATATCGTACATGCCCTCTCGACGGCTGTCACGACAGAAATCCTCGGGTGGAGCATCTTAGGGTTCACCGCCATGTTCCGAAAGAATACGGAAGCTAAGGCGGAAGCCATTTCCACGGAATATCTGAAATGGCTCATCCTCGCAGTAGGAGGCATATTTGTCCTGAGAACAGGCCTTGTGCTGATCTTCTCCACAAAGACATTCTCGGAAGGTCAGATGTGGCAGACCACTTCTGATATATTTTCCAATTCCTTCGTGATAATCACGTTCCTGTGCTTCAATCTGCTGTACATCAGGTTCGCCACACGATTCCAGAAGGATTACGGTACGATAGCGAAGGCGGTCATGCTCGTGTTCTTCTGCCTGCTGTCAACTCTGTCCGTCAGCCTTCTCGTCGGGTCTGGAATCCCTTTCCGGATAAACCCTGATTTCGGCAAGGAATATCCGGCGCTTTTCGTGACCACGCTGCTTGCCCAGATCACGACATATTGCCTCGTCTATATGGTAAATTATGCGTTCACCGCAAGGACAAAGATGAAGGAGGAACAGGGAAAGGCGAATCTCGCCCAATACCGCTATCTCAAGCTGAAGCATCAGGTCAACCCACATTTCCTCTTCAACTCCCTCAACAGTCTCGACTGCCTCGTATGCGAGGAAAAGACAGAGCAGGCAAGCATTTATATACACAAACTTGCCGGAATTTACCGATATATGATCAAGAGCGAAGAGGAACAGGTGGTCAGCATGCGCGAGGAACTTGAATTCGTGGAAAGATATGTCGATCTTCTGAAGGTGCGTTTCCCGGAAGGGCTTGCCGTGAATTTCGACATTCCTGAAGAGACAATGACCAGATATGTACTCCCGTGTTCGATCCAGCTTCTCATAGAGAACGCCACGAAGCACAATACCATAAGTCCGGAAAATCCGCTGATCATAGATGTGTCGGTCGAAGGGGATTGTGTCGCCGTGAAGAACAACCTTATTCCGAAGGTGACCAAGGCTCCGTCAACAGGATTGGGTCAGAAGTATATACGCCAGCTTTATCATGACATGTCGGGGAAGCAGATCGATATTGAAAAAACGGAAAGCAGTTATTGTGTAACACTACCTTTATTATAATGCTATGAATGTTCTGATTGTTGAAGATGAAATAATGGCTCAGAAGAGTCTTATAAGAGTGTTGACTCAGCATTTCCCTGACATGAACATCGTAGGGACGACTACCTCCGTGAAAGGTACGACGGCATGGCTGAACACACCGGGGAATTCTGCCGATGTAATTTTTATGGATGTGGAACTCTCTGACGGAGAATGCTTTGAGATATTCAGGCAGACGAAAGTCAAATCAAAGGTCATAATGACTACGGCATACGACAGTTATGCACTCAAGGCATTTGAGGCCGGAAGTGTGGATTATCTGCTGAAGCCCATCGACGCTACTGCTCTCAAAAGAGCGGTTGCCCGTTGCCGCATGAGCGGAGGCGGTGTGGATGTGGAGTCGCTGCTCAAGGCCATCAGCAACGGCAGACAGTCTCAGAAAGAGTATAAGGAGAGATATATCGTCAGATTCAACGACAGGATCATCCCTCTCGAAATCAACAATATAGCATACATATATTCAGAGGAGAAGAATAATTATCTCGTCACTTTTGACAGTCATCAGTATGTGCTCGACTCATCTCTTGATGTCGTGATGGATGACCTGAACCCAGAGCAGTTCTTCAGGATCTCGCGCAGCTGCATAATTTCGATGAAGGCAATCACAAGCATAATCAAGCAGGCCGGAGGCCGCCTTCGCATCGTCGCCAGACCTGAGTCAGACCAGGAAATGACAGTGAGCCGCTCCCGTGTGGACGACTTCATGAAATGGATTGAAAAGTAAGAGATTCCTTTATAACATATACGAAGGCAGCAACATAAGCCTGACCCTTCCGTCAGGCGAATTCCGACTTCTCGTGAACTTTTGACATTATCGTCGGAGAGATTTGGCCCGAGGATTGTCTGCAGGGTTGTAGTTTTGAAATATTATAAACTACAACTGATATGGCAGACATTAGGAAAATACTTACGGCATCGCTTGCGCTCATCTGCGTGAGCGGTGCCTTTGCTTTTGCACAGGGAGGATATACCGTAAGCGGAAGCGTAACGGACAATTTCGGTCCGGTGATCGGAGCGACTGTCGTTGAACAAGGTACCTCGAACGGGACATCCACAGGGCTTGACGGAAGTTTCGAACTGACAGTGAGCGGTCCTTCCGCACCGGTGGAGATCAGCTGCATAGGCTATGTATCTCAGGTATTCGAAGCGGCCCTCGTACCTCAGACCGTGACCCTCAAGGAAGATAAGGAGTATCTCGACGAGGCTGTGGTCATCGGGTACGGCACAGTGAAGAAGGACGATATGACAGGCTCCATTTCGGCAATCAAGGCCGAAGATCTCAACAGAGGTGCGGTGACCAGCACTCAGGACATGCTCAAAGGCAAGGTAGCGGGACTTCTCGTGACTCCTGGTGACGGAGGACCGGGTTCGGGCTCCCGGATCAGAATCCGCGGATCGGCTTCGCTGAACGCATCGAACGACCCTCTTATAGTCATAGACGGCGTGCCTGTGGCAAACGGGGCCGGAGGAGGAATGTCCAATCCTTTGGACCTTCTGAATCCCAACGACATAGAGTCGTTCTCCATCCTGAAGGACGCCTCCGCGGCAGCGATATACGGATCGAGGGCATCGAACGGAGTAATCCTCATCACCACCAAGAAAGGCAAGGGGAATGTGCCTCAGGTAACCTACAGCGGAAGCTTCAGCGTCATGGCTAATTCCGGGACGGTACCTGTAATGACGGCTTCCGGATTAAAGGAGTACTATGCCACCGTATTTCCGGCAGGAACGGAAACAGGCGACAGGATAGCCGGACTGACCGGCACATCCGAGACTGACTGGCAGAGCCTGATATTCCGCACAGCCCTTGCAACAGAACATAATCTGAGCATGTACGGAAATTATCAGGGCACGATGCCTTACAGGGCCTCCGTAGCCTATCTCGGCCAGCAGGGAACCCTTCAGGGCTCGAACTATGACAGGATCACTGCGGACCTGAATTTCAATCCGTCATTCTTAGACAGCCACCTCACCCTTGATCTCAACGCCAAGGGCGTGTATTCATATTCTGACTATGCCGACAGCGGGGCCATCGGCAAGGCGGCCTTCTTCAATCCTACACGCGACCCTTACTGGCGCAATCCGGACGGTTCGATAGACTATACCACCACCAACGGCTACTGGAATTACGGTAACGGCAGGGGCAAGGAATTCTCTCCGAACACCTTAGTCGGCCCGAGCCCTCTGTCCATGATATATGACAGCAGCAGTACCGCCGCTTCCTACCGTTTCATAGGACGCATAGGCATCGATTACAAGGTACATGGTCTCGAAGCCCTCAGGTTCAACGTCAGCGGCAGCCTCGACCTTACCGCCACCTCATCATTCAACGGTGTGACACCGGGCTCATTCCAGGCATGGAACGACACCCAGAACCTCGGCATAGGACAGCACAGCAAGGGCGACAATCTCAGCCGCAGCCAGCTTCTTGAGGCATACGCCGATTACAGCGAGACATGGGGGAAGCACAATCTCGACATCCTCGCAGGATATTCGTGGCAGAACAACTATATGGTAAGCCGGAGCATCTCATATTTCAATGAGACCAACAAGGTAAATCTCCAGGACGGACTTACGATTGACGAAATGTATCCGCGGTGGAGAAGCGAAAACTATATGGTATCATTCTATGGCAGAATCAATTACTCATTAGATTCACGATATGTGTTCACCTTCTCTCTCAGAAGTGACGGCTCGTCCAAATTCGCGCCGGCTCAGCGCTGGGGCCTCTTCCCTTCCGGTGCATTTGCATGGAACATAGCCAAGGAGGAATTCATGAAGGCCGTGCCGCAGGTCTCGACCCTCAAACTGAGACTGTCTGCAGGAGTGACTGGCCAGCAGGACGGGATCGGTGATTATGTTCACCTTGCCCGCTATGTACAGTCGAGCGACCCGTACAGGGTATATGCAATGGGAGACGGCACATGGGCCTATCCTCTGACACCTCAGGCCTACGATCCTATGATAAAGTGGGAGACAACGGTGACATGGAATGCCGGACTCGACTTCGGATTTTTCAATGACAGGCTGTCCGGAAGCATCGATGCCTACATACGTGACACGCGCGACCTTCTCAATTCCGTGCAGATACCTATGGGCTCGAATTTCGGCAACCGCCTGATGACCAATATAGGCTCTATACGCAACAAGGGAATCGAGTTCTCGGTCAGCGGAGTCCCCGTACAGACAGGTGACTGGAGCGTGCAGATAGGCTTCAACGGCACATTCCAGGACACAGAGTTCACAAAGCTGAACACCACGATGGACAAGAATTATTATATAGAGACCGGAGGCCTGTCCAAGGGTACGGGAGGCTATCTCTGCCGCCAGATGGTGGGTTATGCTCCGTTCACTTATTATACATATATGCAGAAATATGATGCCGACGGCAGACCTCTTCAGAATGAATTCGTTGACCTCGACGGCGACGGCGCCATAACCGGGAACGACAGATATATGACAGACAAGAGCGCCTCTCCGAAATTCTATTACGGTCTCAATATGAAAGTGTCGTACCGCAACTGGGACTTCGGCCTCAACGGGCATGGATCTGCAGGCACATGGGTATTCAACGATTTCGCATCTGCCAACTCCACCTCAAGCCTCGATCTGAATTCAGGCAGCCTGCCTAACCAGGCCCTGCTTGTGAAAAAGACAGGATTCACTGCGCCTAACAGCGGCGAGCAGTGGTATTCCGACTATTTCATCGAGAATGCTTCTTTCTTCAGATTGGATGACATCAACGCCGGATACACCTTCCGCCGCATAGGCAGATGGGAAAGCGACATAAGGCTCGGTGTCAGCATGCAGAATGTATTCATACTCACAGGCTACAGCGGAATGGACCCTGAAGTAGTATCCGAAACGGGCATCGACAACACTATCTGGCCTCGTCCACGCACCTGGTCACTCCGTCTCAATGTAAGTTTTTAAAACACAACAGAAATGAAAAAGATATACATCATATTGGCGGCAGTCCTGATGACCGCCTGCGTAAATGACCTCGACACCCTTCCTCTCAACAAGACGGAACCAGTGTCCGAATACGTCTATGGCACATCCGAGGAAGCCTATCTCTCCGGCCTGGCACGTCTTTATTTCCAGTTCGTATCCAACGATCTGACTGACCTCCAGCAGATGGACGGAGGGGCATCCGAACTCGTCCGAGCTTTCTGGTCAGTCCAGGAGACCACGACGGACGCAGCCAAATGCTCATGGGAAAACGACGCGTGGGTACGTGCCCTCAACACCAACACATGGAACGCCTCACAGAACGATGCTGTCTATGCAGTATATGTCAGAACCCTTCAGGGAATAGCATACGTCAATGAATATCTGCGCCAGACAACTGCCGAAAAATTAGCTTCGCGAGGCGTTTCCGAGGAACTTGCCGAAACCGTTTACGGCTTTCGGGCCGAAGCCCGTTTCATAAGGGCATATCTATATTGGATGGCACTCGACAATTTCGGAAGCGTGCCTTTCTCCACAGAGAAGTCACCTTTCGGAGGTACATACACTCCACCTCAGGCTTCACGTACCGACATATTCAATTTCTGCGTCAGCGAACTGAAGGAACTTCTTGAGGACAGCAGCTACATGCCTGACGCCCGCAGCAGCTATCCCCGCGCCGACAGAGGATCTGCAGCAGGCCTTCTCGCACGTCTTTATCTCAACGCCGAGGTCTATACAGGCACTCCAATGTGGGCTGAAGCCAAGGCTGTATGCGAAAGCATATTCGGCATGGGCTATTCATTATGTCCTGATTATGCCGCCCTTTTCCGAGGGGACAACGACTCCAATCAAGAGGCCCTCGGAGAAATGCTCTGGGCAGTTTCATACAACTCCTCGAGGACGGTTTCATACGGAGGCACATCATATCTTCTTGCCGCTTCTCTCGCAGCCACAGACATCACGGACTCATCAAAACCTAACGGACAGAGAAACGGATGGGCCGGCCTGAGGGTACCTTATGAATATGTATCTGAGTTCTTTGCCGTAAGCGGACAGAACTATGAGACAGGCGATTACCAGACCGCCGATGCAAGGGGACGGATGTTCTATATCAAAGGACGCAGCGAGTCCATGGAGAATGCACTCTATGTATTCATGAACGGATGGTCGTGCCTGAAATTCAACAACATTCCCCATGACATGACGGAAGAAGCCTATCTTCCTGTCGCCAACACCAACTCATCTGCAGATGTGGACTTCCCTATGATAAGGCTTGCTGAGATATATCTTATATATGCAGAAGCCTGCATGCACACCGGTGACACCGGTCCCGCCCTCGGCAAGCTGAGCGAACTGTCGGCACGTGCCGGAGTTCCCGCCCCTACGGAGATAACAGATGATTTCCTTATGGCCGAGAGAGCCCGCGAACTCATGTGGGAAGCACACCGCCGCACCGACTTGATACGTTACGGCCTCTTTGACTCATCAGACTACATCTGGCCATACAAAGGCGGGGAAAGCTTTGATGGCAAAACCTTCCCCGCATATAAACGGATATTTCCGATTCCTCCTACCGAACTTGCCACAAACAGTTCGTTAGTCCAGAATCCGGGATATTAGCGCCGGCCGCTGTCGGCGATCATTGCCGTGAGCGTCGCATTGAACTCCTTTGCATCGGCGAGCTGCTCCACGCTCAGATGCATACGGTAGCGCCAGTAGTGGCGTGAATTTGCGGGAACGTTGATGCGCTCGTCGTGAGGGTTCACGCGGCGGAGGTTGCCGTCCATCGAGAGCCAGTCCTGAAGAGGGAGGATGGTCAGCATTGCCGGCGACCAGAGATGCTGGTCGAGAATCTGACGGCAGATCCATGGCTCGCAGTAGTATGGAGTCTCACCCTGTCCGCCGAGCATCATGTGATAGAACTGGTCTGTCACCTGACGGTCCTCTTCCCACCATGCACGGATAGGGTTCATATCATGGGTTGAAGTCGTGCAGACTGAAAGGTAAGGATAGTTTGCAGGATGTGCGAATGTCTCTTCAACGGACTTAGGCATGCGCTGGATCTCGAGTGAAAGGATCCTGAGGTCGGACATCACCTGAGGCACTGTCGCAGGAATCATTCCGAGGTCCTCACCACAGGCAAGCATTCCGGTTGAATCGAGAAGGGCAGGAAGCTTCTGCATTGCCTTCTCCTTCCAGAACTCGTTGTTGCGGCGGTAGAAGAAATCATTATAGAGCCTGTCGAATGCAGACTTGCGGTATGCGTCAAGCCAGTGATAAGACTGGGTGTCGCGTGCTCCGATGCGGGGATGATAATGTCCCTGCTGACGAGGATCCTCCATGAAGAGACCACCGTCATTCACATCAAAGCCCTGGCTCTGAAGCTCGTAAGCAGGATAAGGGAGGGCCGGGCTGAAATAGCCGTCGAGACCGCTCTTTGACCAGAGAGGAATCTCCCATATACGGAAGAATCCGAGGATATGGTCGATACGGAACACGTCAAAGTACTCCGCCATCTTCGCGAAGCGTGCCTTCCACCATGCGTATCCGTCCTCGGCCATCTTCTCCCAGTTGTATGTAGGGAAGCCCCAGTTCTGGCCGTCTGCTGAGAATGCATCAGGCGGTGCTCCTGCCTGTGAATCCATGTGGAAGAGTTCCGGATATAGCCATGCGTCAACGCTCGTACGGCTGATTCCGATAGGAAGGTCACCCTTGAACACCACTCCCTTAGAGTGGGCGTATGCGCAGACTTCCGAGAGCTGAGCATCAAGGTGATACTGTACGAAGCACCAGAAGTCGATCTCTGCCTTGTGCTCCTCGCAGAATGCAGCCACCTTCTTCCTGTTATATTTCGAGAAGCCTTTCCACTTTGAGAAGTCCGGGGTGCCGTTCAGGTCGCGGAGTACGCAGAATGCCGCGTATGGAAGCAGCCATCCGCTGTTCTTATCCACGAAATCCTGATACTCAGCTTTTGCAGAAAGTTTCTTGAATGTCTTGTCGAATGCCTTGTGCAGATAGTCGAGCTTTGCATTGTTCACCCTTTCGTAGTCGATCTGCTCAAGGGCATTGAGCTCGGCCTTGAGTGCCTTGTACTCCTCATCCTCCTTGACTCCCACTGCAGGAAGATGCAGGAACTGAGGATGAAGTGCAAAAGTCGAGTTAGGGTTGTAAGGATACGAGTCCTCCCATGTGTGGAGCATGGTCGTGTCATTGATAGGCAGAAGCTGGAGAACGCTCTGGCCTGTAGCCGCAGCCCAGTCAACCATCTTCTTGAGGTCATAGAACTCACCCACTCCGAAGTCATCCTCGGTACGGAGAGAGAACACAGGGATTGCTGTACCGGCACCCTTCCAGTTCCTTCCCCAGAAATCAGGTGAAGCGAGAGCCTCGAGCACAACCTCATCCTTGCCAGGAAGCGCTGTGAAGAAACGGTTTCCGCCGTTTTCCCATGCGACAGGCTCGAGAGTCTCCTTGTCTGCTATCACTATCTTGTATTCAAAGGCCTCGGTCACATTGAGAGAGAGGTTCCATACCGGAAATCCGCATCCGCAGAAAGGATGTACCTTCTTCCAGTCTCCGAGAGCCTTGCCGCTTCCCGCAATCGCAAGAACCTCATTCGGACGCACCGCAGGGGCCGCGACCTTGAGTATCACGTTCGCACCTTTGTGCGACTTGCCTTTCTTCGAGCAGCCTGTACGGCCGAAGATGGCATCAGTGAATGCCGACGAATAGAACGGAGCATCTGCAGGACGGTCATTCCATCTGTCGTTTATAGTAAGAGTCTTTGGCGAGACGCCTTCAGGAAGCACGAGACTGTGCTTTTTCCACTCAGAACGTATTGTGCAGCCGTCACGTACCACCTCATAGCAGTACTCGGAAGCCTTCTCAGGGTTGAAGCGTGCCACTTCACCTGTCCACACGCCGTCTGCCGTGTAAGAGAGAGGATAACGCTTGCCTCCAAGACAGAGGACGAGCTCCTCGCCCCAGTCCGTCTTGTATCCGATAGTCAAGTTTAACTTCATATTGTATTGGTTTATATTAGTTTTTCTACTTCTTCATCTTCTTCCAGTTAAGCACCGGCAGAATGAACGAAATCAGAGCTGCCGCAAGCCAGAACCACGAAACCGGTCCGAAATCATATACATCCGCACCGTCAACCACCGTAGTGTTATACTGGATCAGAAGTCCGCTCGTGATGTCCTGCAGCCCCGCAGCAACATAACTCGATATGCCTACTACGCCCAAAGCCGCGCCTGTCGCCTTCCTCGGAACTATATCCACGGCCATGAGTCCGGCGACAATGCAATACAGCACTCCCACCGAAAGACTGAACAAAGATACATAAAAGATATTGACAATATAGCTGCCTCCTGCAAAAAGAAAGAGAGCCAATGCAATGAAACTGAGGATTCCGGAAAGAACCGCCGGCTTTACCCTGTCTCCCTTGAACACCACGTCCGAGAGCCATCCCGCCAATACGGTTCCGAGCACTCCGAAGGCCGCCGAGAAAGCAATGATCTGGGTTGCCTCTTCAAGAGAGAACCCGTCGGACTTCTGCAGGAAGAGCACACCCCATCCGCTGATGGCATATTTCGTTATATATATGAACGCGCTCGAAATCGCGATTATCCATATTCCGGGATGCTTGAGGACTATCTTCTGAAGCTCCTTGGTAGGCATCGTATCCTCTTTCGTAAGATGCTCCCCGGAAAGAGTCTGAACAGACGGAAGTCCCTTGCTCTCAGGAGTATCCGACACAAAGAAAAGAATGATGACCGACCCTATGAGACCCGCAATGGCCGCCACAGCAAAGCCATACTGCCACCCGAGTGCTCCGACCACCACTCCCGTAATGATGAACGAAAGGAATTCACCGAGATAAGGAGTCGCGCTGAAAATACTGTAATATGTGCCGCGCTTTGCCCGGGGGAACCATCGTGAAAGACTTATCACTCCCGGCGGGGAACCCATAGACTGCATCCATCCGTTTATGCCCCACAACACCGCAAAGCTCACAAAGATCACCACAGAAGGCAGACCGGCCGGCCCCTGGATCCATCCGAGGACACCCATCAGGAGATTGACTACAGCCGAAATGAAGAGACCGGTGGCCATGAAACGCCTGATGTTGCAGTAATCCGCTATGAATCCGTTCAGAAATTTACCGACAGCATACACAAACAGAAGCGCCGACCCTATAAGTCCGAGCTGCCCCGCGCTGAGAACCCCCTCATCGATAAGAGGCTGCTTCACCACGCTGAGGCTCATACGGCATACATAATAAAGACTATATGCCACGGTCACGCCCCAGAAAGTCCTGTTACGCAAAAGTTTATATGTAGCCCCCTCCTTTTCCGGAGACACTTTCTCCGCAGAGGGTTTGCTTATTCTATAAAATGAGTATAGCCCCATGTTTATTCTTTTTCTACCGCGATAGAACGCGACAACTGACAAAGGTAATTATTTCCCGCACATTATGCAACACCCTCAGCCCATGGCGCCCAAGCATCTGCACACCAACGACTTACAAGAATTCGCTGCCGCGTCCGGACAGCAGCGAGTCATCGCAAAGCGATTGATTCTCACACCGTTAGATGCCAGCGGTAGGAAAGATAGACGGTGCGGGCAAGCAGGTGGGCAAAATATGCCGCCATAAGGACATGAACGGCATAATCCGGCAAGGCACGGATTCCAACGATCCAGACGGACACGAATGCGGCCACAGCCCAGAGCATGGCGTTGCGGATGGCCTTTGAAGCCGTTGCACCCACATAGATTCCGTCCCAGGTGAATGCCGCACATCCCACCACCGGCATGAGAAGGAGCCATGGAAGG
>CAYXMV010000013.1:11747-26784 GCA_964466235.1 uncultured Muribaculaceae bacterium
CACATCCCACCACCGGCATGAGAAGGAGCCATGGAAGGTATTCCTTCGACTGTTCCACCACGGCTGCATCCGATGTCATCATCCTCACAAGAGGAACCCCGGCAAAATGATATATTCCGATGAATACGACTGCTATGCCCATGCTCCAGATGAAGGTCCATTTCACGGTCTGCCTCAACATCGGCCTGTCCCCTGCCCCTATATATTTTCCGGTCAGAGCCTCACCGGCGTATGCGAATCCGTCTGTGAAATATGAGAATATCATCAGTATCTTCATCATTATAGAACTGACAGCAAGAAGAAGGTCGCCATAGCGGGCCGATATGGTCGTGAAGCCTATATATATCGCTATGAAGCAGAGGGAACGGACGAAGAGATCGGTGTTCATGACAAAGAAACGACGGATTTCAGTGCCCCGGAACGCCGCCAAGACGTCTTTTGCCCCAAAATCCGAAAACACCTTGTGCCGGTATTTCACCACTACAAGCACAACGGCAGTCATGAGACCGCTCCACTGAGCCACCACAGTACCGGCAGCGATTCCAGTGAAGCCGACAGGCCTTATGACCCATCCACCGCTTCCGTCAGCAAGTCCGAGGGCAAGAAGGAAACTCATGGCTATGTTCATTCCGTTCACGACAAAGTCCGTGATCATGGCGCTCACGCTGTCCTGCATCCCGATGAACCATCCTTTGAAGGCCATAAGGCTTATGGTTGCCGGAGCCGCCCAAATCCTGACGAAAAAATATTGCGTAGCAAGAGCCTGGACTTCTGGCGTGCAGTCAACGACGAGAAAAGCCGCTTTCACGAAAAGCCATTGTATGGCGAGAAGGATCATCGCACACCCCAAGGCTACTCCCACAGAGCGGGTGAATATCCGCGCACATTCCCTCATGTCCTTACGTCCGAATGCCTGTGCGGCAAGTCCTCCCGTGCTGACCCTCAGTGCTCCGAAATTCCAATAAAGCAGGTCAAAGAGCATGGTGCCTATGGTTATTCCCCCGATCAGAGTCGCGGCGTTCGCATCGAGATGTCCGGCCACCGCGACATCTACCATGCCCACAATCGGCACGGTGATATTGGCCAGTATGCTCGGTACCGCCAGTTTCAGTATATCTCTGTTGATGGCCTTCATCATCTGTATTTACCTTCGTCATCAAGCATTCCGAGATAGGAGCTGTAGCGCTCATAGCTGATCTCGCCGGCTTCTACGGCTTCCTTCACCGCACAGCCCGGTTCATGAGTATGGGTACATGGGGTGAAACGGCAGTTTTCAGAAGCCCTGAGCATCTCCGGAAAATACAGTGCAATCTCTTCCTTCTCAAGGTCAACGAGACCGAAGCCTCGGAGTCCCGGAGTATCGACTATGAAGCCGGAGGCTCCTTCACTGCGTTCAGGATGGCCGGAATTATCAGAATGAACAGAAGAGTCAGGGTGACCTGATGGTTCCGGATTACAGGTCAAGGCGTACATTTCATAGAAGGTGGTAGTGTGCCTGCCCTGGAGATGTACATCCGAGATTTCGCCCACGCGAGGGTCGAGAGACGGGTCAAGAGCCTTTATCAGCGATGACTTCCCGACTCCGGACACACCCGAAAAGAGGGAGACATTGCCCCTGCAGGCCTCTCTGAGTTCATCCACTCCCTCCCCTGTAAGAGCCGAAACCTCCATCACCGGATAACCTGCCCCCTCATATATTTCATGGAAGGCCTCAAGCATCTCCGCATGGGATTCACGGTAGAGATCAACCTTGTTGAGCACAATAGTCACCGGAATATTATAGACCTCGCATGTCACAAGGATCCTGTCCAGGAAAGGCAGCTTTATCTCAGGAAAATCGATGGTGGCTATGATGAAGGCACGATCGATGTTGGCTGCGATGATATGAGACTGACGTGATAGGTTGGTTGATTTACGTATGATATAATTCCTGCGCGGCTTGACGGCCGTTATAGCAGCAGGATTCTCGAGAGTGACGGCACCTTCCGCTTCGTAGGTCACGACATCGCCGACCGCCACAGGATTTGTCGCCGACGAGCCCTTGAGGCGGATCTTGCCTCTGAGGACTGCCGGGAAAAGATTCCATTCCGGGAGCCGGGACAGAAGATAATGACTACCTGTATGTTTTACTACCGTTGCTTCTCCGTTCATATCGTATCCTGTTTTCGCCCCAGCGTCCGAAATGCGGGGCTGCAGGGTGCAAAGATAATGAAATTCGTTTTTAATCGTTATATTTGCAGGATGTTGTTTAGGCATGAAATGCCGGAATCATTCATAAAGCCATGATACAGGATAGCCATATCGAGAATACACTGAGGGAGATGTTCGACAATCTCAGATTCACAGCCGAGCCAACGGGGCTTTACGATCCGTTGAGATACATGATGGAGATAGGAGGGAAAAGGATACGCCCGCGTCTGTGCCTGCTCACCTATTCGCTTTATAAGGATTCGTTCCGGGAGGAGATTCTGGAACCGGCGGCCGCCATTGAGGTGTTCCACAGCTTCACCCTCATCCACGACGACATCATGGACAAGGCCGAGGTACGCAGAGGTGTGCCTACGGTATATAAGAAATGGAACGAGAATACGGCGATCCTTTCAGGTGATGTGATGTCGATATACAGCTACAAGATGATAGCCAAGGCCCCTGCAGCGGTTCTTCCTGAAGTCCTCAACCTCTTCTCCACCACTGCCGCCGAAGTGTGTGAAGGACAGCAGTACGACATGGATTTCGAGGACATGCCGAGGGTACCGATGGAGGACTACATGAAGATGATCGGACTCAAGACAGCAGTCCTGATCGCCTGTGCGGCCAAGATGGGTGCCATTATCGGCGGAGCTTCGGCCGAGGATGCGGACCTTCTTTACAGGTTCGGCTACGACCTCGGGCTTGCCTTCCAGATAGCCGACGACTGGTTAGACACATTCGGTGACTCAAAGGTATTCGGAAAAGCCATCGGCGGCGACATCCTGAACAACAAAAAGACATGGCTGATGATAAAGGCCCAGGAAAATGCTTCCGACGATGATTTCGATGCGCTTCAGGAAGCCATGCTGATGCCTGTCGGAACCGATGATGAGAAAGCTGCCAAGATAGCCGCCGTCAAGGCCCTGTATGACAAGCTCGACGTAGGAGAACAGGCTAAGAAGGAAATCGTGAGACTCCATTCTTCGGCGATGGAATATGCAGGCAGACTCGGCGTTACGCCTGAAACCCGGGAAATCCTTCACCGTTATGCCGAAACCCTTCTCGGACGCAGTAAATAAATGAAAATGAAGATGATTGCAAAATCCTTAGAAATAATGGCTCCTGCAGGTAATTTCGAATGCCTGCATGCAGCGATACAAGGCGGAGCAGACTCGGTCTATTTCGGAGTCGAGAAGCTCAACATGCGTTCGCACTCCGCCAACAACTTCAAGATGACAGACCTCGCCGAGATAGTACGCATCTGTTCGGAACATGGGGTCAAGACCTATCTCACCCTCAACATTGTCCTATACAACGAGGACATCGAGGACATGAAACGCACCCTCGAAGCAGCCAAGGAAGCCGGCGTCACCGCTGTAATAGCTTCCGACATGGCCGCCATAATGTATGCCCGCCAGATAGGTGTGGAGGTACATATCTCCACGCAGCTGAGCATATCCAACGCCGAAGCCCTCCGGTTCTATGCGCAGTTCGCCGACGTCATTGTCCTTGCCCGGGAGCTCAACCTCGGACAGGTGAAGGAGATCAAGGCGGTGATAGACAGAGACAATATCTGCGGTCCTTCGGGACGCCGGGTGGAGATAGAGATGTTCGCCCACGGAGCCCTCTGCATGGCCATTTCCGGCAAATGTTACCTGAGCCTCCACGAATACGGCGCATCTGCCAACAGAGGTTCCTGCTACCAGCTCTGCCGCCGCGCCTACAAGGTGGAAGACAGGGAGACCGGAATGCAGCTGGAGATAGACAACAAATATATAATGTCGCCTAAGGATCTCTGTACAATAGAGTTCATGGACAAGATCATCGATGCCGGAGTGACGGTGTTCAAGATCGAAGGCCGCGCACGTTCTGCGGAATATGTCAAGAGAGTGGCATCATGCTACCGCCGTGCAGCAGATGCTGTATGCAACGGCACATACACTCCGGAGCTCGGTACCGCCATGAAGAAAGAGCTCGAAGAGGTTTTCAACCGAGGATTCTGGGACGGATACTATCAAGGTGCCCGCCTCGGAGAATGGTGCGACGTCTATGGAAGCACCGCAACACGCAAGAAAGCCTATTGCGGAAAGATCACCAACTGGTTCGGAAAGCTCGGAGTCGCGGAGATTCTTGTCGAGTCCAATACACTGAAGGTCGGGGACAAGATCCTCATCATCGGTCCGACATCAGGTTGTGTGGAATACACCGTACCAGAAATCCGGGTAGATCTCAAGCCGGTGCAGGAAGCAGTCAAAGGCACATATTGCTCGATTCCTATAAACTGGGCCGATGTCGTGCCCGGTGCCAGGGAAGAGGCCCTGAGCCTCTGCGGCGACGGATGCAGCGAAGAGGCCTGCCGGGCCATCGAAGAGACCCGCCTGCGTCGTTCCGACAAAGTATATATATGGGCCGAAGAGTAGCCTGAAACATTATTTAAGTGAAACATCCTGCTGTCTTGCCACAGCAGGATGTTTCACTTAAAGCACTAACACTCATCATACAATCTGGTAGGATACTGATGATTGAAGCATGCGAGGCAGAGATCGTCACGATGACCGGCAGCTATCATCCCTTCATGAGAAAGGAAGGCGAGGGAATCGGCTTCAATCAGACGACAGACCTCCTCGACACTGTTCCTGTTGCTTATGAGTTCCTCAGGCGTATGGACATCCACTCCATAGTAGCAGGTATATTTGAGAGGGGCGCTGGCAATACGCACATGCACTTCGGCAGCACCTGCCTCACGAAGCATCTTGACGATCTTCAGAGATGTAGTGCCACGGACAATGGAATCATCAACCAACACCACCCTCTTGCCCTTCACGATGGTCTTTACAGGTGATAGCTTCATCTTCACACCCTTCTCACGCATCGACTGGGTCGGAAGGATGAAGGTACGGCCTACATATTTGCTCTTGATAAGTCCCATCTCGTAAGGGAGGCCGCTTGCCTCGGCATAACCCTGGGCCGCACTGAGGCTCGAATCCGGAACACCTATCACGATGTCGGCATCCACCGGTGATTCCTTATATAGGATCCTGCCCGATTCCTTGCGGTAATTGTGGACATTGCATCCTTCTATATCGCTGTCCGGACGTGCAAAATAGACATATTCCATAGCGCACATCGCGTGGCGCACCGGCTCCGCATAGAACTGGCTGCGGATGCCATGGTGGTCGATGGTCACGATCTCGCCCGGTTCCACATCGCGGATATATTCGGCTCCGAGCACATCGAAGGCGCAGGTCTCGCTTGCAACGACATAGCCCTCACCGAGCCGGCCTATGGCTAACGGATGGAAACCGTATTTGTCGCGACATGCATATATTCTGCGTCCGGTCATGATTACGAAGGCAAATGCACCGTCGATCTGGTTGAGGGCATCCTTCAAGGCATAGATTCGAGGCTGATCCTTATCTATACCCTGCTTCTTGATAAGATGGGCAAGTACTTCCGCATCCGAAGATGACTGGAAGAGACTTCCCCTGTCCTCAAGATCGTTACGCAGCTGGCGGTAGTTCACGATGCTGCCGTTGTTGGCCATCGCAAAATCGCCTGAATTGTGGTGGAAGAGGAACGGCTGGATGTTTTCGGTTCCGTTGCAGCCGGCATTGCTGTAACGCACATGACCGATGGCCATTCTTCCCGGCAGAAGGGTCATCTTCTGCTCGTTGAACACCTCCGTGACAAGGCCGTCACCCTTGACCCTGTGGAAAAGTCCCTCAGAATCAACGGTCACTATACCGCAGCCCTGCTGTCCCCTGTGCTGAAGGGCATGCAGGCCATAGTATGCCAGATTCGCTGCATCCGACACTCCGTAAATACCCAGTACGCCGCACTCATGATGCAGCTTATCGTCTCTAAAACAATTATTACACTTACACATAACCTATTATTTTACACAACCCGCGTTGATTCCCCCCCCCGCCTGACTTCATCAGTTTCCTTGAAAATAATTTACTGCATTGATGAAGAGAGGCTGCTCAAGACCTTCATCCATGATGTTCTTGAAAAGATTCTCCTCATAACGCTCAGTATGTCCCATCTTACCGAGAATCTGACCGTTACGGCTGATGATGCCCTCGATTCCGTAATAAGATCCGTTAGGGTTGTAAGGCGACTCCATGGTCACCTCCTCCTCAAGCGGATCCACATACTGGAAGGCGACCTGGCCGTTGGCAAAGAGCTCACGCGCAAGTTCCTCATTCACAACGAACTTACCCTCTCCGTGGCTCACCGCAATAGTATGAAGGTCCCCAGTAGAAAAACCTGCCAGCCATGGCGAATTGGTCGTGGACACACGAGTCGTAACCATCTGTGAGATATGGCGGTTGATGTCGTTTCGGAAGAGAGTAGGGCTGTCCTTCGTCACCTGACCGAGACGTCCGTATGGTAGAAGACCCGACTTCACGAGAGCCTGGAATCCGTTACAGATACCGAGGATAAGACCTCCACGGTCGATGAGGGCATGGATTGCCTCAGCTATATCCTTATTGTTCAACACATTCGCTATGAACTTACCGCTGCCGTCCGGCTCATCTCCCGCAGAGAATCCGCCGCTGAGCATAAGGATATGGCATTCGTCGATATTCTTCTTCATCTCGGCGATGGAACGGAATATATCGTCCTCCGTTAGGTTGCAGAATACACTCATGCGCACCTCGGCACCGGCATTGCGCCATGCCTTTGCAGAATCATAGTCGCAGTTGGTGCCCGGGAATACAGGGAGATACGCAATAGGCTTCTCCACCGGCTCACCCTTGTATTTAAGGTCAGACCTCTTAGCCTTGAACGGCTTGACACCCTCAAGACCGGCAGGAGCCACAGCCTGATTATAAGCCTCGGCAGTGTCAGGATAGACCTGTGCGAACTTCGCAGAGTTGGCAGCCATGAGGTCGAAGAGGTCGAACTTCATGCCGTTGACAGTGAGTTCGCTCTCCTCGCCGTCTGTCACTTCACCGATAAGGACCGCATCCGGATAATCAAGTTCCGTTTCAGACTCCACAAGCACTGAACCGTAGCCATAGTTAAAGAGTTCTGCCTCGTCATAGCTTATCTTCGCATCGAGACCGTTACCGAAGGACATCTTGCAGACCGCCTCGGCAAGACCACCGAATCCGAGAGCATATCCCGAAACGATGTTCTCCGCCAGCACCTGCTCATGGATGAATTTCCAGTTTGCCTTGAGCTGGTCCACGTCAGGCATATAGTTGGCCAGAGGGGTATGCTTGATCAGATAAAGCTTGTTTCCCTCGTATTTGAGTTCAGGAGAGATGACCTGACCGGCATCTACCGTGGTGATACCGAATGCCATGAGCATAGGAGGCACATTGATGTTCTCGAATGTTCCGCTCATGGAGTCCTTTCCTCCGATAGAAGGCAGACCCAGCTCGACCTGCATCTTGAGGGCACCCATAAGGGCAGAAAGAGGCTTGCCCCATGACTTGCGGTCGGTCATGCGCTCGAAATATTCCTGATAAGAGAAACGCATCTTCTCGTATGATCCGCCGGCAGCGACAACCTTCGCACAAGCCTCTACCACAGCGTATGCCGCTCCGTGATAAGGGCTCCAGCTTGCAATGAACGGGTTATATCCGAATGCCATCATCGACGCGGTGTCAGTGTAGCCGTCAACCGGAAGTTTCTGCACAGAAACCTGGGTCTCGGTGGTCTGAAGCATACCTCCGAACGGCATGAGGACTGTCGAGCGGCCGATGGTAGAGTCGAACATCTCGACAAGACCCTTCTGCGACGTCACGTTCGGATCCTGAAGGTTGTTGTATATCTTTTCCTTGAGCGTCTCGCCCGCTACCGTCCGTACGAACGGATCCTTCTGCTCTACAGCTCCCACTGTAGCTTTCGCATAATGCCTAGCTCCTGCACTGTCGATGAACTCGCGTGAAAGATCCACGACGAGCCTGTCGCCGTTGAACATGCGCATGCGGCCTCGGTCTGTCACATCTGCAACATGGGTTACTTCCACATTTTCGCTTGCGCAGTAAGCCATCATCTGCTCCTTGTCCTTTGCTTCGATGACTACGGACATTCGCTCCTGTGACTCACTGATAGCCAGCTCGGTAGAGTTCAGGCCATTATACTTGACAGGGACCCTGTCGAGATATATGTCAAGACCGTCGGTGAGCTCGCCGATCGCCACGCTGACACCGCCGGCACCGAAGTCGTTCGACTTCTTGATGAGTCTCGTCACCTCAGGACGACGGAAAAGCCTCTGAAGCTTTCTCTCCTCAGGTGCATTTCCCTTCTGGACCTCGCTGCCGCAGGTCTCGAGTGATTCCTCAGTGTGCTCCTTTGAAGAACCAGTTGCACCACCGACGCCGTCACGTCCAGTGCGTCCGCCCATGAGGAGGACCACATCGCCCGGAGCCGGACTCTCGCGACGCACGCTGTCCGCCTTGACTGCACCAACCACAGCACCCACCTCAAGACGCTTAGCGACATATCCCTCGTGATATACCTCGCGCACGTGAGTGGTCGCAAGACCGATCTGATTACCGTAGCTTGAATATCCGTGAGCGGCCTTGCGTGATATGATGCTCTGAGGAAGCTTGCCAGGAATAGTCTCGGACACAGGCTGATAGATGTCGCCGGCTCCGGTAACGCGCATGGCCTGATAGACGTATGCACGGCCTGAAAGCGGGTCGCGGATCGCACCGCCGAGGCAGGTTGCAGCACCGCCGAACGGTTCGATCTCGGTAGGGTGGTTATGAGTCTCGTTCTTGAACTGGAGAAGCCACTTTTCTGTAGTCATCTCACCTTCATCATCGATTATATCGACATCGACATAGATGCTGCATGCGTTGTTCTCCTCGCTGACCTCCATGTCGTCAAGATAGCCGTTGGCCTTGAGGTAGCGTGCTCCAACAGTGGCCATATCCATGAGGTTCAGGTCCTTATGTTCGCGACCGAGTTCCTTGCGGATCTTCATATAGAGGTTGAGCGTACCGTCGATCTCCTCCTTCAGGAAAGAATCCTCCACCTCGATGTCCTCGAGTTTGGTAGTGAAGGTGGTATGGCGGCAGTGGTCGCTCCAATATGTGTCGAGGATTCGGAGTTCTGTCTCGAACGGATCGCGTCCTTCAGCCTTGAAATATTTCACGACCTCACGGAGGTCATCCGCATTCATGGCGAGTCCCATCTTCTTGCAGTATGGGGCGAGTTCTTCCTCCGTCAATGCCGTAAGTCCCTCAAGGACAGGCACGGGAGTAACCTCCGGCTGTTCAAGGGCCGAAAGTTTCGCGAGATCCTTCTCGCGGGACTCCACCGCGTTGATATAATACTTCCTGATCTTGGCCACGGTCTCATCAGATGTCTCTCCCGGAAGGATGATGAGCTTCGAGCTCTTGATGCTTACCTTTGCGCCAGGATCGATCAGGCGTACGCAGTCAACGGCCGAAGCCGCACGCTGGTCAAACTGGCCGGGCAGATACTCCACGGCTATGTATTTCGTGCCAGACAGGTCGCATTCATCTGTCACACAATCGGTAACGATCTCTCCGAACACGCTGTAGCGGCTCTTCTCGAGAAGTTCGTCCGAGAAGCCGAAGAGGTCATAGACATTAAGGAAACGCAGCGTTCCGAGATCAAGCTGAAGATTCTCGTTCAGCTCGCTCAAAAGGCTGCGCGCTTCCACCTGAAATTCAGGATACTTTTCTACGAAGATACGGTAGTTTTTCATTTTGATCGCTTATATTGTTGCTTCAAGTACTTTCTGGGTCTGCGCCTTTCTGAAGGCGTCGAGTTTCTCTGAAAGCTGACAGTCAGTAAGAGCAAGGATCTGGATTGCATAGAGAGCAGCATTCTTTGCACCGTTGATAGCCATTGTCGCTACTGGAACTCCCGGAGGCATCTGTACGATGGAAAGAAGTGAGTCCATTCCTCCGAGGGCCTTGGTCTGGATAGGTATGCCGATTACAGGGACTGTGGTCATTCCTGCTACGACTCCTGCAACGTGAGCCGCTCCGCCTGCACCGGCGATGATTGCTCCGATTCCGTTTTGCTTTGCTGATTTTGCGAACTCGCACATGAGATCAGGAGTCCTGTGGGCACTGATGACCCTCTTTACGACCTCTATCCCGAATTCTTCGAGGGTATTGATCGCCTGCGACATGATCTCGAGATCGCTGGTCGAGCCCATTATTACTGCTACCTTCATATTTTCTAACCTTTATTGCTGTTGTTATCTGTCCTTAACTTTTCTCTGGGAAATGCGTAAAATATGAAAATATTTTAACGTTACCCCATATTTAACGTCACCCCTTTAATTTAATCGCGCGCAAAGATACAATAAAGAAACGAAAGTGAGTACAAATCGGGAAAAGAATATTGTCTGTCAGTGATTTGACAGAGCCTGCAAAATGCATTCCCGACCGACAGAAAATCTTGCCGCCCTCCACACACCCTCTTCTCCAAAACATGATGATAACGTATTTTACATGCCGTTATTCTTCAATTAGAAAGAATTTAAGTACTTTTGCAGGAACTAATTTACAGAACATCGTATGACTAAAGAAAGATTCATTGAATTATTGAGAGAAGCCATAAATGGCTTTGATAAATCAATCAGCACAGAGGATGGTCATTGGGTAGTGAAAGGATTTATTGATGTGTACAAGAATATCTATACCATATCAACCGACACTAAAGTTATTTCCAAAATAATCGAACTATATATTTTCCCGAAAATTTTAGAATTCGCCACTGAAAACGGATTGGAAATAGAGCTGACTAAGGCTCAGAACTATTATCCGGACATTACTTTTAAAGACAAAGAAGGCAATCTGTTTGCAGTAGATCTGAAAAGCAGCTACCGCAAAGATGCGACCCATATAAACGGAATGACTTTAGGAGCATTCACAGGATATTTCCGTGACAGACAAAGTCTGAAGAACATAATTCATCCTTATGATACCTACAAGGCACATATTGTCCTGGGAGTCATTTATGATACCGTGCCCGATATTGACGAACGTAAGTCCTATACATTTGAACAACTGGACGAAATCACTTCTGTCATAAAGAACTTTCAATTCTTCGTGCAAGAGAAGTGGCAGATTGCCGTTGACCGTCCGGGAAGCGGAAACACAAAAAACATTGGTTCTGTCAGCAATATTGAAGATCTGATAAACGGTAACGGGACTTTTGCAGAACTCGGAGAAGATGTATTCAATGACTATTGGATGTTTTATCTGACTTCGGATATGGCAAAGAAAGCCGAATTACCTAAGCCATACTACAGCAACCTGACTGAATATAAACAATTCAAGCATATGGAATAATGGCATTACAACCATCTCTTTTCACAGAACATACACCTATGGCAGCCATATTTCCTACTACCCGTTACCAAGGCAGCAAACAGAAATTCATAGACTGGATCTGGGATTGTGTAAAAGACATACCTTTCCATTCAGCTTTGGACGCATTCGGCGGTACGGGATGCGTATCTTTCCGTCTGAAGAAAGCCGGGAAGCAGATCACATACAACGACATCCTTCCTTTTAATCATATCATAGGCAAGGCTTTGATCGAAAATGGAGACACTTGCCTGGAAAATTCCGAAACCGATGAACTGCTAAGGGAGAATCCCGATATAGAATATCCCGATTTCATCGAACGCACCTTTAAGGACATATACTTTACGGATGAGGAAAATCATTGGTTAGACGTGGTTTCCGCCAACATCCGCCGCATGGACAATCCTCATAAGCAAGCTATAGCCTATTTTGCATTGTTCCAGTCCTGCATCATAAAGCGTCCTTACAATCTCTTCCACCGGAGAAACCTTTATGTCAGGCTGCAAGATGTGAAGCGGAGTTTTGGAAACAAAAAGACATGGGACACTCCTTTTGAAGTACATTTCCGCAAGTTCATTGCAGAAGCGAATAATGCTGTTTTTGACAACGGCGAGAGCTGCCGTTCCATCAACCACGACATCTTTGACGTTGAACCTGCCTATGATTTTGTATATATCGACACTCCGTACCTGAATGACTGTGGAATAGGTGTGGATTATGCAGACTTCTATCATTTCTTGAACGGTATCGTCGATTACGACAACTGGGAAAACCGTATAGATTATAACAGCAAACACCTGAGACTGTTCCGCCAACAGAATGTCTGGAATGACCCGAATACGATTCATCAGGCATTCATACAGCTTTTCACCCGGTTCCGAAACTCGACGATGGCTATATCATATCGCTCAAACGGCATTCCGACCATTGATGAACTGGTCGGAATGCTGGAGGGCTTAGGAAAAAATGTCACGGTCCATCAAAGCGGTGACATCAAATATGTGTTGAGCTCGAAACGGTCACACGAAGTACTGATTGTAGCACGTTGACCGCAACTGGGGTTCCCTCAGACAGACCGCTGAAGATTCCCGTCGGTCAACATCGGGGTGGTGTCGGAGTCAATGAACACAGAGGACTCGAGAGCATCAAGGCTCTTTTTCTTCTTGTTCTCGCGGGCACCGATTGCGACGAGCTGTTTTGCGGCACGTATAAGGCTCGGGCCTCCGTCCGAAGTAGTGACCTTCAGCTGATTCATGGCCTTGACCGTATCGCGCATCTTTCCTTCGACGGCAGCAAAGCGTGTCGCGAAATCCTGTGTGCGCTCGACTATAAGGTTGGCCTGCTTTATCATTTCCTCCTGATTCTGGAGCTGACGCACCTGCGTCCACATAAGTTCGAGGATACGCAGATTCATATACATGGTCTGAGGGCCGAGGATGAGGACGCCTTTGTCGTAAGCCTCCCTCCACAGAGCCCCGTCATTCAGCAGGGCAAGATTGAGGGCTCCTTCGGTGTGGATGTACATTATCACGAAGTTGAGTTTCGCATATCCTTCCTTCAGATATTTGCTGTAGTCTTTCTTGTAAAGACGGTCAACCTGGGCACGCACACTCACGATATGCTCTTTCAGATAGCGTGTCTTTTCTTCCGGCTCCTCCGTATTGACATAGCGCTCGTATGCCGTAAACGACATCTTCGAATCAACTATCACGTCCCGGTTGTTCGGGAAATGGAGGATGAAGTCCGGAATGAGACCTCTGCCGTCATCATCCTTGACGATGTTCCCGAGACGGTCGCGAAGATGCTCCTGAGACGAGAACTGCTCGCCTTCCTTCAGCCCGAGGTCCTCGAGAAGCTGCCTGAGCTTGAGTTCTCCGAAGTTGCCCTGTACCTTCACTTCGCCTGTCAGGGCGCGGGTCAGACGCTCGGCCGTATCGTTCAGATGGACGCTGTTCCTTATGTTGGCCTGGATGGTCGCATCGAGCTTGTGAAGGGCCTCCTGATGCTTTTCCTTAGAATCATCGAGGGCTTCCTTCATGTCTTTGAGGCTCTTCTGGAGAGGATCCACGATCTTTGATACCTGCTCCTTGTTGGCTTCCCCGAGCTCGGCCTGACGTACCTTCAGGACTTCCTCCGACGTGGCCATCATCTGTTCCTTGAGCATCTTCAGCTGAGTCTCCACCTGCTCCGTGTTCATCTTCTTGAGGGCCTCGAGCTGCTTGTCGTACGCCTCCTTCGCCAGCGCCAGCTGCTCCGCCGTATTCCTTTGTGCGGTCTCGAGCTGTTCAGCCGCATTCCGCTGAGCCGTCTCCAACTGCTCCGCCGCACGTGAACGCTCAAGGCCGATCAGTTCCTCCGCCCTCTGCCTTTCCGATTCCACCTGTCTGAGAGCATTCTCCAGGTTCGACCTCAATTCCACCATCTTGGGCTCGGCCCCCCTCTTCCCAATGAAATAACCTGCCACGGCCGCCACGACAGCGACGATAAAGCCTGCAATATATACCACTGTTTCCATAAAAGCGAATTTTGCTGCAATTTACTAATTCCCCGTTTCAACCGCAAGAAATATTAGAAACTGTTTAAAATTTTATCATTTGACTTAAGTTTCAACAATTAATGATTTTTCGGAGAAAAATTTAAACAGTTTCTTATGATAAATACGAACTCTGTTTAAATCAGAGTCTGCTTCCAATTGGAAAATAAATGTATAATTTCTATCTTTGTAGATTGTGAATTTCGAAAAATCATCAGCAATGAGAGAGTTATATATAACCAATTCCCTTACACGAAAGAAAGAGATCTTCAAACCGCTCAACGAAGGTCATGTTGGACTTTATGTATGTGGCCCTACAGTCTATGGAGACGCCCATCTCGGCCATGCCAGACCAGGCGTGACATACGACGTGTTCGTAAAACTGCTCAAGCACCTCGGATACAAGGTACGTTATGTACGCAACATCACTGATGTAGGCCACCTCGAGCACGACGCTGACGCAGGCGAAGACAAGATAGCAAAGAAGGCACGTCTCGAACAGCTTGAGCCTATGGAAGTGGTGCAGAAGTGCACACTCGCCTACCATGAGGCCATGCGCATGCTCAACGTCGCTCCACCTTCCATCGAGCCACGCGCTTCGGGACACATCATCGAGCAGATAGACCTCGTGAAAAAGATTCTCGAGGCAGGATATGCATACGAAAGCAACGGATCCATATATTTCGATGTCCTCAAATACGACAAGGACCACAAGTACGGCATCCTTTCAGGCCGCACCCTCGATGAGGTGAAGGAGGGCACACGCGACCTTGACGGCCAGCAGGACAAGAGGGCATCATACGACTTCGCGCTCTGGAAGAAGGCTTCTCCGGAGCACATAATGCGCTGGCCTTCACCATGGAGCGATGGTTTTCCCGGCTGGCACCTCGAATGCTCGGCTATGAGTGAGAAGTACCTCGGCAAGGAATTCGACATCCACGGAGGCGGCATGGACCTCATCTTCCCTCACCATGAGTGTGAGATTGCACAGAACACGGCT
>CAYXMV010000014.1:0-25021 GCA_964466235.1 uncultured Muribaculaceae bacterium
CTGTACGGGACAGCATTACGCAGAAGAGCCCGGGAATACGGGAAACAGCGAGGTGCATAAATCATTTTCGTACTCGCCTTTGATCCGGACGACAGGCAGACATAGACCGAGACTGCAAGGGCTATGCAGGACAGGAGGGACACAGACCGATTACCTGAACTCAATCAAAATCACCTTCCTATCGTGGTTCACAGGAAGCACGAAAGTCTCGTATGAAAGGGCTTTCCCTGAGATAAAGCAGAGCGGTGAAATATGTGCAGGGGTGATCAGTGCCGGATATGACAAGTACCACAACGACTCGCTCGGATTCACTGTCCGGTACGGGCACAAATTCTTCATAGGTAAAGACAAACTCTCCCTCAAAGGTTTCTATCTGAGACCTGAAGCCGCATATTCATATTATTTCTATGAACGTAAAAATGGCAGCCGCGAACTTGCAGACATGGGAGTTCTGCTCGGTACCGTCGGCTACCAATATGTATATAAACGTTTCTTGGCCGATGTCTGGGTGGGCGGAGGCTATGCCGTCGGACATGCTGCCGAGACGAAATACCATCACGGCTTCGCACTCTGGCATTGGTTCAACACCACAAACGACAAGATAGCGCTCAGTTTCAGCATCCGGCTCGGGATATGTTTCTGAGGAGTCAGTTCAGAATTTCAAGAACCATTTCTTCCATCAGCTTGTAACAACCCAAGTTCGGATGCACTCCATCAGAAGCATGCGTTGCAGGGAGTCCTCTTTTGCCCATCCTTCCGTTATGGAATCGCCCATAAACACAGCCTTAGGCTGCTCAGCCACAGCCTTGTCGGCCTCTTCATACATACCGAACCGGGCCCGATGCGCAGAAAAGCACAGATGCAATAAGAGTGACCTTCTTCATGGAAATTATCCTATTATATATTTACTTTTGGGAATTAATGCCACAAGGCGCGTCAGGACCGCACAGATCACGTATGTGACGGCAGCCGAAAGGAGCATGACCGCAAGCGTAGGCATTCCCCATGATTTCACCCATGCGAATACTGGAATCAGTATGAACATGTGCATGAGGTACATGCCGTAGCTGAGTCCGGATATGGGACGGACAATGCGCCGATAGAATGCACCCGCAGTCGTGATCTTACGCAGCAGAAGGAAGTATGCAACGGTCTGCAGAACAACCCCGAAGGAGCAGAAGCCCCATGTCATCGCCTCCATGTCAACGGCGGTCTGATACGGTGCAGAAAGAGGATAGCCCAGCTCGTGAGGTATCTGCGACCAGAATATGCCTGAAGTAAGGGCATAACCTGAAATCCAGAACGGAAGAGCCACGGCAAGAGTCTTTTTCCATGAAAGTTCCCCTACATATTTCCTGAAATAATGTCCGAGAACAAGATAGCCTATGTACCCGCTTACATAATAGAATGTGCCGAATTCGTTCCAGGGACATACGCCCCAAAGATCGGTGCTGCCGGTGACAAGCCCCGCTACATGACGGATTATCGGCAGTAGAGTGGTGAACGCCCAGAGACAGAGGAAGTTCCTTTCCTCTTTCCGCGAAACCTTCTCTATCCACGGAGAAAGAAGAGGCATGAGAAGATATACGCCTATGAGCATATACACGAACCACAGATGTCCGCTGTGCATCATAAAGTTGAATATCAACGTCTTGAGATTGGCTACGACATCTATCTCTCCACCCTGCCCTATCATCGGCACACATGCATAAAGCAGAGACCACACGAGCAGAGGGATCAGGACACGCACGAAACGACGGCGGAAGAATGTAGGAGTGTCGGTCTTCAGCGGAAAAAGGAGATAGCTCGATGCAAGCATGAAGAGAGGCACTGCCGGACGGAGGGCAGAGTCGATGAAAGTCACCCAGAAGGCGTCGCCTGCGGATGCGATATAAGTGCCCTCGGGCCCTCCGAGATAGAAGGGCTCGATACAATGCACCAAGATTACCATGAAGCAGGCTATGGCTCTGAGCCAGTCGAGAAAGACTATGCGCTGCTGTGTATCGACAGAGGTTTTCATTTAGAAACTGTTTCTTAGATTTCAGGCGAGAACATAGGATCCCATGCAGGAAGCTGCACCGGAGTCTGATTCAACATTTCAAGGACATCTGCAGGAACATATTTCTTCTCCACCACGAGACGGAACATATACTCGTCGAACCACTCGTCGGTCATTATATAATTGCCCTGGTAGCCGGCAGAAGGGCCCCAGCTGTTCTCTACCATCCATTTTACAGGTTTACCGTCAACGATGTCAACGGCAATGAGAGTCATCGCGTGCGACGAACCGCTTGCATGGGTCTGAACCCTTTCCTTCTTGTCCATGCCGAAGGTCACGCCCATAAGCGACTCATAATCAAAGTTATCTATATCGAGGACACCTTTCCTGCTGTTGGCGAACTTGCCCACGTCGCAAGAGAAATACATTGCAGTGTTGTCCTTGATTGAAGCGATGGCCATCTCCTTGATGCGCTCTACAGGAAGATTGACATACACCCAGTTGTGTCCGTCATAGACATGTCTGTCGTAGTCTATCTCATAGACCTTTCCGTATTCGCGGCAAGGGTCGTTCATGATCATGATGTAGTTGTTCTCGAGGTCTTCGCCGATGAACTCATCGTAGAATGACTTTGGTGTGTAGGTCTTGCGGCTTACGATATTGTTGCTGCTGTCGCAACGTATCCATTCAAATTCCTTGACAGGCTCTCCGAGGCAGAGGGCAAGCATGCGATAGATCTCCGAAAGCTGTTCCACTTTCATAGCCTGAAGTTTCTTTGCAGAAACGCCTTCTGCAGCCGCCTCACGAAGAGCAAGACCGTCCTCACGGAGCTTCAGCTTGATCAGCATAGCCATCTGGGATGTATTGTTGGCCTGATAGGTCTCAGGCATGGCCTCTGACGGAACAAGTCCGTACTTGGTGATGAGGTTGGATACACCTGTGAACTGGCCGCCGTCGCTGAGAGGATTGGAGAAAAGCCAGTCAACCTTGCGGTCTTCAAACGGAAGATCCTTCGTATCGATCACTCCCTGGAGGAAAAGATTGGCCTTCTCAAGCTGGTCATAGAAGAAAAGATAGTTCTGAGAGAACTCCATGCCCGGAAGGTCATACTTATCTATCATCTTAGCTCTGAGCACATTGAGCCCGGTAAAGAGCCAGCATCTGCCTGAAGACTGCTGGTCTGTGATGCCTTTTGTCTTTACCCTGTCGGAGAAATGGGTATCTATCATAGCGGCATTCTCCGCATTTGTGGCAAGTGTGCCGATCGAAGTCACCGCAAGAGCGTTTCTGAGAGCCTTGTCAGCTGCATTTCCTTCGTATCCTTTACTTATTTCCTCAAGCATTTCCGCCGAGATTCCACCTTCGGGCGCACCTGCCGGCTGCTGAGCCATGGCATAGTTACCGAAAAACATAGCGGCAACAGCCGCGGCAATCATGATTTTCTTCATATATATCAAGTTTATAACATCCTGAAACAATAATATCCAAAAATACGGGTATTTTCGGATATTAACAAATTTTCATCGTATGGAGGGGTGCAGCCCCGATAAGGTGTGTCAGATCATCAGAGGTTCCTTCACCGTACCGTCCGGATAGACAAGTACAAGAGTCCTGCTTCCGTTTTTCGAGACCACAAAGGCATAATAGTCACCGTCCGGTGTCTCGACATAGTCAACATCATCTTCCACTATAGGATAATTGCCGTATTCGGATCCTGCGAGGAAACTCTTTATATCGTTCGGAACAATCGACATGGTATATTCGGTAACCGTATCCACCCACGTGCCGTCAGCCTCATAGCGTGCCTCGTGCTCCAGGACATTCGGAGGTGTTCCGGTCTCGAAAGATACCACCCAGTATCCGGGCTCATGTCCCCATTCCACATCCTTGGCACCAGGATACATGGCTTTGAATTCATTCCTGACCTCTTTCGAAGGGCGTCCGTCGTCATATTTGTCACAGGCCACAGCCGTCATAGCAGCCGCACAAGCCAGAATCATAATAATCTTCTTCATAGTCATAATACAAGTTTCGCAAGCAATAAGTTATTGATAATCTGAAAGTCGGCGAGGCTTGCGAAAATTTTTCCCACCGTTCTTTCCTTGCCTGTTTCACCTCTCCCCTGAATGAAGGCCTCAAGACAGGACTTTCGCAGATGCGGAAGCTGAGGTCACATTATATTAATATCAGTCATCTATACCTATAAGAGTAAAATTTCTGTTGAATCTGAGCTCCAGACGGTTAGAGAGTTTCACATCATAGTGCCTTCTTTCAATCTCATACTCTAAGATCCTTGTGTCAGGATAATATGTCTTGACATATTCCCTTATCTGGACAGGAACCACCGGTTCAGGCATCTGGTTGCTGCCAACCTCTATCTTTTCGAGGGCTCCGCTGCAGTCGAAAGTGATCTTCACACCACTCACAAGCACCACCGTATAATCAGGACGTACTATATCATCGTCTTTAGTGGCATACGAGAGTTTGTCAGAAGGAAAGTTCGCACTGATGAAATTCTGTGCCGCCACAGGAAGCTGGCTCAAAGTCACAGGTCTGTCGTCTGCTCTTGAAATTGTCGCGAAAGCCATCAAGGCTGCTGCAAGTACTAAAATCTTTTTCATAATCGTATCTTTTGACATTTACATTTTCTGTTTTCCGGTCACTGCCGTAAGTTCTACAATGCAAATGTCAGACACAATTCTGAAAACAAACTGAAATACATTTTATTTTTTCAAATTTATTGAAAAAACATGCATTTTTTCCCTGAAATCATACGAAAGTTCCAGGCCGCTGTGGACACATACCGAATGAGCAAGTGCAAGACCCAAGCCGGTGGAACCTTCACGCCTTCCCGACGGCTGATAGAAACGGCCGAAGAGTCCTTCTTTTTCAAGGGGAGCATCCCCGCTGTTTGACACCCTGAATCCGTCTGCCCCGACATCCACCCTAAGATGCCCTTCTGACGGCGAATACACGAAGGCATTCTTTATCAGATTGCTGACGAGGACCGAGGCCATCTGCGGATTCATCATGCATACAAATCTTCCGTTCCGGACTACATCTACCTCAAGTGCCCTGTGAGAATAGATCTCGCCGTTAAGTTCCAATGCATCGTACACCATCTGCCCCACATCCGTTTCCTCCACATCGGGGAACTGTCCGTTCTCGATCTTTGACAGCAGGAGCAAGGTCCTGTTCAGGCGTATGAGGTGCTGGAGACTCCTGTGCAGCTTCACCAGTTCCTCTGCCATCTCCTCTGTGACATCAGGCATGTCAAGCAGCATCTCGATCCGGTTGCTGCATGCCGCCAGAGGAGTCTGCAGCTCGTGTGAAGCATTCCCGATGAAGATTCTCCTCTCCTCATATTCGTGCTCGAACCGGTAAACAGCCTTATTAATGGTATCAGCAAGCTTGCGGAACTCGATGATGTCGGTATCGGAAGGGCAGCTGCCATTAGGAATGCCGGGTTCATATTCATCGATCCATTTCAGAAGTGCATTCAAGGGCCTCATGTTCAGGCTCAGGACAATCACGCCAATGACGAGCACAGCGATCATGAGACATACGAACAGCATGACAGTCCACCAGAGGACATGCTCGACGAGAGTCTCCTGCTCGAATGTGGGAAGTGAAACCGTTATCTGATGCCAGTTCCCTTCGTTGTCAAGGAATATCTGACGGCGTATCCTCGAACTTGCGAAGTCCTCCTGGCTCTTCAGAAAGGCTTCGGCTTCGCCATAAGACACGGCCGGATGGTCAGCGGCATACTCGGCCGTGACATCTTCTATATAATATGTATTATAAGCTCCGTTGAATCTCTCGGGCAGCTCGTGTCCGTTCAGGATGCGGGAAATTATATCGTCCGAATAATCCTTCAGAATCATATCCGTATCCTTGTGTATCTTACCGGCCATCGTCCTATATGACAGCCACCCCCAGATGCCGAGAGTCAGCATGAGAGGCACCATGAATGTGAGGATTATCTTGTAAACAAGTCTCATTTCCCGTTGATGATCAGTTTATATCCGAATCCATAAACCGCCTTGATCTCTATATCGGCTCCGGCGTCGGCAAGTTTTCTTCGCAGATTCTTCATCTGGGCATACACAAACTGGAAATCGTCGGCCTGATCTATGTGATCGCCCCATACCGCCTCTGCAAGCACGGCCTTGTCGATGGTATGTCCCGGACGCTGAAGAAAATATCTGAGTATATCGAATTCCTTCTTGAGAAGAGCCACTTCCCTGCCAGATACCGTCAGACGGCGCGAGACCTCGTCGAGACTGACATTTCCCGCAGTGCTCACAAGACTGCCGTCAGCCCTGTTGCGTCTTGCCACACTCCTTATCCTCGCTATGAGTTCGGAGATATGGAAAGGTTTGGCAAGATAATCATCGGCCCCGAGTTCAAGCCCCTTCACCTTGTCTTCAATCGAGTCGCGGGCAGATATGATTATAATATCCATCCTCATCTGCGACTTCCTTATATGCTCAAGTATCTCCAATCCGCTCCCGCCCGGAAGATTGATGTCCAGCAGGACGCAATCATAGGCATAAGCCCCGAGCCTATCGATGGCTTCATGGAAATCCACTGCACTTTCAGCGACAAAGCCCTGTTGCCGCAAAGCCTTGACCATCAGTTCCTGAAGAGCTGCATCGTCTTCAATTACAAGAAGTTTCATAGCTGTTTACATAAAGGTATCCTATATTCGATTCCCGCACGTACCTGATGGAAAGGCCAGTCGATGAATCCGACCTGATGCATCAGCCTCACGGAAAAATTTCCTATATCCCACGAAAGGGCGCTCTTCAGAGTCATCGGTGCGTCCCCATACTGCTCCCAGCCGACATATCCGCCGTATTCCGTCTCCACATGCAGGCGTCCTGATGTCAGGGAAGCATGGACTCCATACATGACGGCGTCATTCTGTCGCCCGTTATCGGTCTGCCAGCATAGAAATCCGCCGGAAAGCGCCGCTCTGAATGATGTGCGGGAGCCGACCCTGAAGGAACGGCCGAATGATGCGTCAAAGAAATAACCGGGACTGTCATAATTGCGGGCATAGTGCCAGCCGTGACCGGAGGCGCTCTTGATGGCGGCCCTTATCGTAGCGTCTATGTGATGCCTCTCCTGTATGAGAAACATTATGTCGGTAGTCACATAGACATCGCCCGGGAACCAGCCGGTCAGACGCCCCTCATAATCTATCCTGCGGTATTCATTCACCTCGGGCCCCGAACTGAAATATTCACAGACCGGCATCCATAGGGTCAGATTCACTCTCGGGGTAAACAGCGGAACGGTAAGACGCAAGAACATATCAGCGGCAAAATCATCCGTCACCGTCCTTTTCGCCATGACTCCGAAGAAATTGTCGATATAGATTTCCATCTTGAGATCAGACAGCGTACGGCCGTCAAGCATGTCAGGAACAGGGAATGCATTCGGTCCGAAGAAAGCCGGAGCCACACGGCTCGGCACTGAAAGATCAGCCTCGACGATAGGCGTATTGGCGGCCACATTAATGGCATAGATGCCTGAGATGAGGAGAAGTAAAGCCCGTTTCATGTTTTTATTCATAAAAAACATTCAAATATAGCTATTAGACAGGAAATATATACCGATTTGGAAGAAAATCGGCTAACTTTGCGGACCATGATGCACAAGAGGGACATATATATATGGTATATAAGCCTGACGGTACTGTCGGTACTTGCGGCTGCGGATCTGCTCTGGGGCGGTTCTGCGGGGGCCGGAGCAGGGGCCGCAGTGCTCTGGCGACTAAGGGCTCCGAGAGTGGTTACGGCCATACTCGCAGGTGCCGCTCTTTCACTTGCCGGTGCACAGATGCAGAGCATACTCAGGAATCCCCTCGCCGACCCTCATATCATGGGCGTGAGTTCCGGAGCGTCGTTGGGGGCCGCACTTGCGACAATGTGGGGAGGCAGCCTCGGAGGAATGGCACAAGGACTGTCCCTGACAGCAGCATCATTTGCTGGAGCGCTCATTTCGGCTCTCATAATCCTCGCGGTATCGGAAAGATTCCGCAGTGCCACAACCCTCCTGATCTTCGGAGTCATGCTCGGATTCATTGTGAACGCCATCGTTTCCATCCTCCAGTTCAGCTCCGATGCGGAAAGCCTGAAGATATTCTACAGCTGGTCCGCAGGCAGTTTCTCCAACACAAGCTGGCAGCAGACCGGGGTCATTGCAGCTGCTGCCCTGATCGGATTCCTCATGGCCTTCAGAGGCCGCAAAGGTCTTGACATCATACTCTTCGGAGACGAATATGCAGCAATGGCCGGAGCCGACACAGGGAAGATCAGACTCAAGGCCATACTCAGCTGCTGCATAATGACAGCCGCGGTGACAGCATTCTGCGGGCCCCTCGGCTTCGTGGGAATAACTGCACCGCATATAGCACGAGCCCTCACAGGGACATCCTCACACGCAAGGATACTGCCCGCATGCATGCTGACCGGAGCCGGCATCAGCCTCACAGCCGACCTCATATCACAGCTGTCCCCCACCCCGCTTCCGGCAGCAGCCACCATGGCGCTTGTCGGCATACCTGTAATACTCTATATACTCCTGAAGAAATGATGAAACCATTGATACAGGTCAGGGACATGACCGTCGGACACGGAGACAGGATACTCTGCAGCGGAGTCAGCTTCGACATCTGCAGGGGTGACTGCATCATGCTCTGCGGAGCGAACGGAAGCGGGAAGACCACTCTGATGAAGAATATAGCGGCCGCATGGCAGGACAGAGGATGCGTAATGATTCCTACCGGAATACCGAAGGTCAAAGGATTCACCCTCACGGAATTCGTACGCATAAGCTGCTACAGGCAGAGCGACATGGGAGGGCGCCTTGCCCCGGAACAGGAAGCCGGGATGAAGAGGGCATTGGAGCTTCTCGGGCTCACACCTCTTGCCGACCGGGACATCTCCGTCCTCAGCGACGGCGAGTTCCAGAAGGCATGCATAGCCTCGGCTCTGATACGCAATGCGGATGTCATGCTTCTCGACGAACCCACAGCGTTCTTAGATGCGGAGAACCGCATATCCGTACTCCGGACCTTGAAAGCCCTATCTCAAGGAACGGACGGCATAAGGCCTGCAGTGGTCTTTTCCACCCATGACCTGCATGACGGGCTTGCCGTCGCAAGCAAAGTTTTCGCCATCGGGGCCGACCGGCAGTTCCGTGTATCCGAAGATTCGCTGTCAGAAACAGTGGAAACCATATTTTCAAAAAAAGATTAGGAAGAGTTGAAACTTTTTATACCTTTGTGTTTCATTTGGCCGTGAGCCAGGTGAAACTGAACCTTTTATTCCTGACAGAATGGAAAAGAGACTATACCTGATCGACGGACATGCGCTGATATTCAAGATGTACTACGCATTCCTGCGCCACCCGATATACAATTCGAAAGGCGCGGACATGTCTATCCTTTTCGGATTCACGAAATACCTGCTCGAACTCATCGAAAAGGAGAATCCTACCCACCTCGCAGTAGCTTTCGATCCTCCGGGAGGAACCTTCAGACACGAGATGTATCCTGACTACAAAGGCAACCGCGCCGAGACTCCACAGCTTGTGATAGATGCATTGGAGCCTTTATGCGGGCTGTGCAGGGCGATGGGGTATCCCGTGCTGATGGTCAAGGGATTCGAAGCCGACGACGTCATAGGATCGATGGCCAAAAAGGCTGAGCGTGAAGGTTTCAAGGTCTTTATGGTGACTCCAGACAAAGACTACGGACAGCTGGTTTCCGAAAACATAATCCAGTACAGGCCAGGAAAGTCAGGAAGCGACAGGGAACTGCTCGACAATGCCAGGATCTGTGAGAAATACGGCATCAGCCGTCCGGAACAGGTCATAGAGATACTCACAATCTGCGGTGACACATCAGACAATGTTCCGGGTGTCAAGGGTGTAGGTGAAGTCGGAGCCGGCAAGCTCATAGCGAAGTTCGACAACGTGGAGAACATATATAAGCACATCGACGAGCTCACCCCCAGGCAGAAGGAGGCATTCGAAAATGCGAGGGACCATATCGCCATGAGCCACGATTTAGTGACAATCAGGACGGATATACCTCTTGATGTGACTGTCGAAGAGATGGAGGTCACGGGAAAATATGGCGTCGAAGCCGCGGATCTCTTCGAGCAATATGAGTTCAATTCTCTACGTAAATTCCTCGGCGATGTACGTCCATCGCCTCCGAAGGAAGAGAAGAAGCTGGAATTCAGGGAAACATCTGCCCCAGAGGTCGTAGCTGCAGCCAAGAAAGCCGGCTGCTGCTCCATCATGGCCGAAGGCAAGCAAGGCGGGATATTCACGGAAGTCGCGAAAATGACTGTTGCGGCTCCTGCGGAGGCCGGAGACGGACCTCTCAGAGCATGCCTTACAGCAGAGGGAGACGCATCGGATTTTGCAGACCTGCTGGCTGACGCCGACATACAGAAATACGGATACGACCTCAAATATCAGCGCAATATACTCTCATACAGCGGATTCGGTCTGCAAGGCAGACTGATGGACATCGAGCTGATGCATTATCTCATAAATCCGGAAAAGAGCCATAAGATAGACATTCTGTCAAAGGTATATCTCGGAATAAACCTCTCCGACTGCGCACAGGCGCCGAAGGAAGAGCAGATGCTTTCACTTTTCGACGATGTGCAGGAAAAGGAAGAACCTTCCGACAGGAATGCCGAAGCCGCTGCCGTACTGCTTCTCGGAGAGGCGATACAGAAAGACATGATCTCACACGAGGCAGACAAACTATACTACAGCATGGAGGAACCTCTTCTGAAAGTGTTGTCAGACATGGAGATGGAAGGTGTGAAAGTGGATTTGGTGCAGCTCAAGAGATATGCTTCCGCTCTTTCCGTAGAAATGAACGAGAGGCAGGAACGCATCCGCGAGATGGCCGGGGAGCCTGATCTGAACATACTTTCCCCTGTCCAGATCGGAGCGCTCATATTCGAAAAGCTGAAGCTCGACCCTAAGGTAAAGCCAAAGAGCGGTGTCAGATACAGCTATCCCACCGACGAGGACACTCTCAGCGCCCTCGCCGACAGACATCCTATCATAAACGAAATCCTGGAATACAGAGGAGTACGCAAGCTCCTATCTACCTATATCGACCCGTTCCCGAACTATGTATCTCCCGCGACAGGCAAGATACACACCACTTTCAATCAGGCACTTACGGCAACCGGACGTCTGAGTTCTTCGAAACCGAACCTCCAGAACATCCCTATACGTACGGAACGCGGAAAGGAGATACGCAAGGCATTCGTGTCAAGCCGTCCGGACGGAGTCATCGTATCGGCCGACTACTCCCAGATCGAGCTCCGCATTATGGCCCACCTGAGCTGTGACACACATCTGACAGAAGCCTTCCGGAACGGTCAGGACGTGCATGCGATCACGGCAGCCCGGATATTCGGGATAGACCCTTCGGAGGTCACCGCCGACCAGAGACGCATAGCAAAGACCGCCAACTTCGGCATAATGTACGGAATATCGGCCTTCGGTCTTTCCCAGAGGCTGCATATCGGCCGTGCAGAAGCCAAGAAGATCATCGATGAGTATTTCAGGAATTTCCCTGCAATATCCGCATACATCGAGGACACGCTTGCCATGGCGCGCGAGACAGGATATGTCGAGACCATCTTCGGCCGCAGGAGATACCTTCCGGACATAAGTTCAAGGAACGGCACAGTACGTGCCCTTGCCGAAAGGAATGCCGTCAACGCCCCGATCCAGGGTACATCGGCCGACATAATAAAGATGGCGATGATAAACGTTGCGGCCCGGCTCGGGAAAGAGGGCATGGAGAGCAGAATGGTTCTTCAGATCCATGACGAACTTGTCTTTGACGCCATTCCTTCCGAAGTCGGTAAACTCGAGACCATCGTGAAGGAGGAAATGGAGAATGTGATAAAGCTGTCTGTACCTTTAACCGTAGAATGCAACCATGGAAACAACTGGCTCGAAGCTCACTGATCTGTCCGACACGGATCTCATAAGGATGGCCATAGATCAGAATCAGGTCGCCTTCATCGTGCTTTACACCCGCTACAACGCCGGTGTAAAAAGCCATATATCAAGGTATGTGGCTCAGAAGGAGGATGTGGAGGACATCTGTCTCGAAAGCTTCCAGAAGGCTTTCAGCCAGATTGCCACATATAATCCCGAATACAAGTTCTCCACATGGCTATACAGGATAGCCCGTAACACCGCCTTCGACCACCTGAGCCGACATGACCGCGAAAAGAACAACATGCCTACCACTTCCATAAACGAGGACATCGCGGAACTGAAGGAACTGCCGGCCACGATGCATAATCCGGAAGAGGACATAATCAATCAGCAGGAGTATGACAAATGGCTCAACAACATAGAGAAGCTCAAGGACGACTACAGGGTGGTTGCGAAGATGAACCTGATAGACAACTTCGGATACAAGGAGATAGCGGATGCCTTGGAGATGCCTCTCAACACGGTCAAGACAAAGATACGCCGTGCAAAGGCCCTGCTGTTGAAAATGATGGAATATTCAGATGAACTGTTATGATTTTTGAAGATTTCAAGAAAACGATTGAGGAGAAGTTCCCGGAAGTGACCGCGGAACAGATGGAGCAGTTCCGCATGATGGAGGAACTCTACCGCGAGTGGAACTCGAAGATAAATGTAGTGTCCCGTAAAGACATAGACCAGCTGTACAGACATCACGTGCTCCATTCGTTATGCATAGCCGCATATCTCAGGACGAAGATGCCTGATGTCTATGACATGCTGCGCGGAGACGGGCCTTACGCCGTTGCCCCACGGATGAAGATTCTTGACCTCGGTACAGGAGGAGGCTTCCCGGGCATCCCGCTGGCCGTGATATTCCCGCATGCCGATTTCACGCTCTGCGATTCCATAGGAAAGAAGATAACCGTCGCCACCGAGGTGAGCAAGGGATTGGGACTGGAAAACGTAAAGACGGTGAATGCCCGCGCAGAGTCGCTGCATGAGACATTCGACTATATCGTTTCGCGTGCCGTGACTTCATTGGACAATTTCATGCCATGGGTCAAGGGCAGGTTTTCTGAGGGAATCCTCTATCTCAAGGGCGGCGATCTGGCCGAGGAAATATCCACGGCAATGGCAAGACACCGCATGCGCAAGGGTTCCGTACATACATGGCCGGTTTCGAGCTGGACTTGCGATCCTTATTTTGAAGGGAAGATGGTAATCTTCATTGAAAAGTAGCCTGTCATTTCAGTCAAAGCGCTGCAAAGTGGAGAAATCGGCTGAGCCTCCGAAGCGAAGCTAAAGAAATCTGTAAAAATATTTTGCAAATAAATTGAAAAAGACTACCTTTGCACTCCCAAATTATACAGAGAAATATAAAAACATAAAATAATGAAAAGAACATTCCAACCATCAGAGCGCAAGCGTCGCAACAAGCATGGCTTCCGCGAGCGCATGTCCACTCCAAACGGACGTCGCGTATTGGCAGCTCGCCGTCGTCACGGCCGCAAGAAACTGACTGTATCATCTGAGGACAGGTGGTAATAAAATTACAGAAGAGTGGCTTACAGGCCGCTCTTTTTTTATAAACTGATATACACACCTCGGACGTATTGCACCTGAAAAGCGGCCAAGGTATCAATCGACACTCATGGAAGAAAACGAGAAATATATGAGGGAAGCCCTGCGCGAGGCCCGTATGGCTGCTGCGGAGGATGAAGTCCCTATAGGAGCCGTCGTCGTATGCCGCGGAAGGATCATAGGTAAAGGTCATAACATGACCGAGAGGCTGAACGACCCGACAGCCCATGCCGAAATGATAGCCATCACTGCGGCAACCGAGGCTATGGGCGGAAAATACCTCAACGACTGCGCGCTCTATGTGACCGTGGAACCATGTCCGATGTGTGCAGGAGCCCTCGCATGGGCGCAGATAGGGAAAGTAGTATATGGAGCATCCGATCCGAAGAGAGGATTCTCATTGTTCTCTCCTTCGCTGATGCACCCAAAGACCGAGGTTGTCGAGGGGGTGCTGTCCGAAGAATGCGGCGAGATGGTATCCGAATTCTTCCGCAATAAAAGAAACTGAGCATGGAATGGCTTGAAGGAGCAGGACTGCTCGGACTGTTCATAGGGACATTTCTGGCAGCGACAATATTCCCTTTCAGTTCCGATGCCCTCTATCTCGGCATTCTCGCAGCCACAGGCAATCCGGTCGGCTGCCTTGTTGTCGGCACCCTCGGCAACTGGCTCGGCAGCGTACTGACCTATTGGATTGGATGGTTGGGAAAGTGGGAATGGATCGAGAAATGGTTCAAGGTCAAGCCGGAGACTCTGCAGAAGCAGAAGGAGAAGATCGACAGATGGGGTGCATGGCTCGCCTTGACATGCTGGGTTCCGTTCGTGGGTGACGTGATTGCGATTGCCTTGGGATTCTATAAGACGTACCCGTTCAGGACAATCATCCTTATGCTCGTCGGCAAATTCGCCCGCTTCCTCGTATGGAATCTTATTTACGGACTGTTCTGATCCCATTTGCAGAAAAGCAAAAATAGATTTATCTTTGCAGTCGGAATTGAGATATTGTGTAATGGTAGCACTACAGATTTTGGTTCTGTCTGTCCAGGTTCGAATCCTGGTATCTCAACCAACAGTCAAACCCGCCGGTATCCAGCGGGTTTTTGCTTTCTGGCGGTAAAACGGATCACAAACGGGTCACGAAAACAGTCATTGATCATCTGCAATATAAATCAGGATTGCGGCTCCCCTAAACAGATGACAACAGCCGTGGAGTTGTCCATATCAGGCATGGTCATTCCGATGGAAGCATTGATATAAGTCGGGTCACATACCAGATAGTCACCTGATTTCAAGACAATATAATCCCCGGGAATATCCTCATCGAATCTTACTGCTGTAGCAAGATGTCCGGGATAATAGAGCAGGACCACATCAAGTCCCATCAGGTCTCTTACAAGCCTTGAGAACAAGATAGACCTGTCCTCACAATCACAAAACGGATAGTACAGACTTTCTTCAGGGAAGAACGAGCGCTCATAACCCCATGCCTCCTCGTCGGTCTTGTATTCAAATCCTGTCTGAACGAAGTTGATCAGGATATTCGCAGCCTCCCTCTGAGACTTCCCTGCAATGGCCGCCTTCAGACGAGGATATATGGCATTCTTCATGTCCGCGCTGACAGGAGCGTCTGCGTAGAATGCCCAAGTAGTATATATGTTATTTCTCTGATGCGGATGAGGATAATCTTCGTAGAAATCCATCAGATTGATGTTCACGGCAGATGTCACTTCAGCATTCTGGTATCTCCGGGACCTGAGTCTGCGAGGCGACGACTTCTTTACAGTCAGATTCTGAGGAGAATCTATAGACATTCTCAAAGACTGCTCCTGAGGATAATCACGGTCGAATATATATAGAGATTCCGCACTGCTGCCGTCTGTCAGATAGTAATGATGTCCGTCAATGATCCAGTAAGGATGATTGTAAACATCATCGCTCAATGCCATCAACACATGGATTCTCCCTCCATCCGAGCGTCCGAGCCTGAGACGGAAACCGGACTGATTCATTATATATGCCTTCAACATGGAAGCCTCGTTGGTCTTGCCATATACCTTTTCCGCAACATCCTCTGCAAAAAGATAATAAGCCCAGTCACACAGAGAAAGCTCTTCACGGACCTTGACGCAGTCATGCAGGAGATTGTCGTACCGTTCCGTCGAAAGTTCCGTCCACATCCGTGAGGCAGATTCTTCCGAAGCATCAGCCATTGAGGGTCTCGAATCCATATCGAAACGCACCTTGCACACCGTACCATAGAACAATATGTCAAGAGTCCTGTCCGTGGCTTTCGGCTTATCCGGGAACGGCATTACGGGAACAGGAGGGGGCGTGACATCCAACGTCGGTATGACGAGTTCGAAAGGAATCTCCTTATCCTCCGGAATCACAGGCTCGTCAAGTACTGGAAGTACCACCGGCGGCACATCAGGCTCCTTCTTCGGAGGAGCTACCGCCCTCTCTCCCTTCTTCCATTCCCACGCCTTGCGCATATACTCAGCGAAGTCCGCATTCATCTTATCCCTATATGCCTTATAATCATCTTCTTTCTGTTTCTTATAAGACTGATAATCCGCCGTCGCCTTCTTCTTGTATTCCTCAAAAGACTGGGCTGATAAAGAAGTACAGCCTATCAATGCAATCAATATACAAATATATCTATTCATGATCTTTCGAATTTATTCATCAAATACAGGGCAGGCGTATCCGTCCACTGTTTCATATTTCCATGTCTTGTAGGTGTATTCTCCTGAATTAGATGATACCCATGAATTCAACTGCTCGACGAGGTCGTCTGTGCCTTTTATGTAACATCCCGAACTGTCTCGGTTGAACCAACGTTCAACATCTATATTCAAATCCACAATACCTGTTTCTTGACCGACATTGTTCACGATATCATACATCCAATATCCACCATCATATAGATTATAATTATAACCAGATTCCGAATCAAGAGATCCTATAATTCCATGAGTACTGTAGTTTAAACTATTTTCAATATTACAATGACTATGATTACCACCATAATAAGTCATTCCACGATAAAGCCCAATAAGACCTCCAACTTGAGAAGTTCCTTTAACAATTCCTTTATTTATATCATTATTGATAAATAATGTGTAACCCGGCTGCGCATCAGCAAACCCAACAAGGCCTCCTATTGATACTGATCCCGAGACCACTGCAGAATTTATACAATTGATGATGTGTCCGTCAGTCATATAACCTACGATTCCTCCGACATTTTCCTTTCCTACAATGGAACCCTCGGTACAACATCCGTCAACAATTCCTGTATTTGTATCGGCAATCCCTCCTATATTATTCCTAGAAGCAGTAATATTCCCCTTCAAGGTCAAATTCATGATTGTTCCGTTATTTGTACCGAAGAATCCTCCGTCCCCTCTATATCCATCGACAACCTTGCCGTCACCATCAAAGTTTCCGGCAAAAGAACCTCCGGTGTACGGCCAGCTGAATCCGTTCAACCCGATATTACATGTCAATTTAAGATATATTCCGCTATACATGGTTCCTCCTGCTACATTCTTTGCAAAAAGGGCCAACTGATCTGCAGAACTTATCAATATAGGATCAGATTCTGTTCCCATTCCACCGGCAAACTTTTCAGCTACAGATGTTCCATCCCACACATCCACATCCACTTCTACGGTTGTAAACTCTGTTTCAGTACCATAGCTTGTACCTTTCGAATTAGTTGCATAAGCACGGACATAAACCGTTGTAAGTTCAGGCAGCCCGGTCAGTTTCACGCTGAACATCAAATCAGATGAAGAAGAGAAGCATGAGACTTTAGTGCCTGTTGACGCTGTCGGTTCAGGATTAGTTGACCAACAGAATCCATAGTCAATTATATCAGAGTTTCCTGTATCGGAAACAGAAGATGATACATTTGCACTTTTCCTACCGACATTCTCTACTAATGTACTGGCTACTGAAGGTAACGAAATCTGTACTGTCGTAAATTCAGAAGCATCACTATAACTCATGCCTTTAGCATTTCTGGCATATGCTCTTACGTAGTATGTTTTTCCATCAGCAAGTCCTGTTACATTCAGACCTTCAATAATCGATTCACAAGATTGATGAGACTCATTCACAGTAGGAAGCATCACAGCATCAGACCAACAGAATCCCCATTCAAGAATTTCACTGTTTCCATCTGATTCAACAGCCGCAGCGAAAGTCGCACCGGAAGTGGTGATGTTTGTCACCGATACGGCAGACAGGACAGGGACCGTAACAGCCAAAGTGGTGAATTCCACAGGTTCCGAATAAGCCGTGCCCATCGCGTTTGTGGCAAATGCCCTTACATGATAGGTCTTGCCGTCTTCAAGGCTGGAAACGGTTGCTCCCATGTCGGCAGAAGTTACATCACATGTTGTCTTCGAATCCTCCGTAGTCGGCTCCGCCTTGTCCGACCAGCAGAATCCGCACTCCGTGACTTCGCTGTTTCCATTGGATGAAATCCTGCTAGCAAATGAAGCGCCCGCTGTCGTGATGTTTGAAACGGTGACTTCTGTCAGTGTCGCAAGCTTGACCTCCTTGGTGGTCGTGAACTTCTTGTCCGCACCATAGAATACCGTTCCGTCAGAAGTCTTGACATACGCTCTGACGTAGTATGTGCTTTCCATTTCAAGACCGGTGATCCTGCAGGTCCATGTGTCATCGGAAGACTCGCTCTGCATGCTGTTGTCTTCCATGTTCGGCATAGGGTCGGCACTCCAGCACACACCTCTTTCATTGATCTTGTGTCCTCCGGATGAGGTTACCTTTCCTCCTGCTGTAGCCGCATTGTGAACTATATCGACAACATCGGAAGTCTCAATTACAGCTTCCGTCTTGAGTGTCACGAATGTGGCGACCTCACCGTAAGAAGTACCCTTCTCATTTGTGGCATAAGCCCTCACGTAATAGTTGGTGGCGACATCCAGCCCGGTAAGGTTGCTGACGAATGATTCAGCGGATTTCGCCTCACCGAGATTTGTGGATTTTGAGTTTTCCAAGGTCGGCTCCGGCTCCGTGCTCCATACGTGTCCGTATGCGCTGACTGAAGCCACGTTACCCAAAGACGTTATCTTGCCTTTCGCTTTTGCCGAAGAGCTTGTTATTTCATCGATGGTTCCGGTGGTCACTCCCGGCAGAGTCGGCAGACCGGTAGTGGTAAAGGTCTGGACCTTCTCAGAATAAGATATTCCCACTGAATTTTCTGCGTATGCCCTTACATAATATTTAGTCTCAGCCGACAGATTGCTGATCACACTCTCGAAAGCCTCCGGAGCAGTGCAGTCGCCAAGGTTGGAGAACTCGTCATCGACAGTAGGCATTTCATTGGTGCTGCTCCAGCAGAAACCGTGTCTTGTGACCTTGTCGCTTCCCACGGAAACCATTGTGCCGTGAAGTACGGCACCGTTGTATGATACACCCGAGATGCTCTCGACCGTGACTGTAGGTTTTTCATCCACAGCAACTTCCATCAGAACAGGCACACTGATTTCACCTCCGTCCGACACGAAGATGATGTCAGCCGTGTAATGTCCGGCAGAAAGTCCCTCACGTGAAGCTATGGCGTTCACGTAATCCTCTCCGGTGATCATTCCCGAAGTCTTGCTCAATGTCAGCCATTCCTTTGAGGTCTTTGCCGACCATTCGAGACTCTTCTTGCCGAGATTTGTCAGCGTCAGCTGAATGGTATTTGTCACAGTACTGAAATCCACTTCTGCAGGAGTGACACTGAACTGAAGAGTAGCTACCGAGAGCATAACCATTACAGTCTCGCTTCCGCCGTTGGATGATATTACAAAGGAATCCATGTAATTTCCTTCCTCGAGTTCGGCACGGGATATGGTGAATACGACAGAAGATTTTTCAGTGGACGTATTACCCTCATATACGGATGCTTCAAGCCATTCAATATCTTCCGTAACCTTCCATGCAAGTTCTCCCTTTCCAGAGTTGGAAATATCGACAGACAGTGTCGAGAGTTCGCTGCCGAAGTCTAAAACGGTGGTCGAGAGAGCAAGTTCAGGTACGATAGGCAGCATGCTGACCTGTACGCTTGCCGCCATCCCAGGTTTAACGGACACTTTCTGCGACTCGTCCTCATAACCTTCCTTCACGAATGACAAGGTATATTCCGACTGATCAAGTTCCTCGAAGGAAAATGTTCCGTCCTGTCCGGTCAGCTGAGAGTTTCCTCCGGGCGACATGGTTACCTTCACACCCTCAAGAATCTTGTTGGTCTGAGAATCCTTCACTACTCCTGAAACGCTGCCGAAAACCTCTATTTCCGGTTCGACGCATCCGGTAAGTCCTGCAAATACAAGCAGGAAAAGTATAAATCTGTTCTTCATCACGATACTGTTTATAGTTGGAACCCCATGGCCCGGTCAAGGGCCATGGAGCTTAAGAGAGGATCATTTCTCGTATTCGTATATCTGCTTGACCTCTTCGGCGGAGAGGACTTTCGACTTATAGATTCTGAGATTGTCTATGCTCATGCTTGACCAGTTGAGGGCAACATTATATCTGCTGTTCTTGAGTTCGCCTCCGAAAACGAATTTTGTTCCATAATTGGTCGTCCCATAACCTTGCCCGTCAAGTGTCATGGTATCAATGAATTCGCCGTCAATATACAGGCAAAGATCCGTATATATTCCATCATAATCAGAGGTCATCGTCACCAGATGCCATTCGGACGAATCAAGTGTCGAATGAGTGAATGACGGTGCATAACTGTCTTCATTCCAACGGTACCACAGATTATATCCGCTTTGTACATAGGTCAACTGACCGTTCTTCATGCCCATGATATGGCTGTTGTCATAATCTCCACTCGAAACCACATCAAACACATGACCGTCATTGATTCCCTTGACCCAGAACGAGATGCTGAATATATTATTGTCAATCATAGCTTCAGGTATATTCAGCTTGCTGCCGGCTGATGAGAATTTCAATGCCTTGCCACCCTGTATTCCATCAACATAAGAAGTATTTATGCCGGAACCGTTTGGCGCACCACTTACGGTATTGGTCGTGTTGGACTCAAACGTATAATATGCATACAGACCGTTGGTCGGGTTAGGCGGAGCTGCAAGAGTCGTGAATACCGCGTAATTTTCACTTCCATACCAGGTTCCGTCTGACGTACAGACATAGGCCTGGACGAAGTATTCATTTTCACTCTTCAGACCTGTAGCCGTTGCCGTAAAGTCATCCGAGGCAGCGAAAAGCATAACATCCGCATTGTCATCTTCAAGATCGACAACCCTGAATTCCCTTTCAACTATCGTATGGCCCTCGGTCGAGGTGATGGTGGCAGAAAACTCTGCAGAATTCTTAGTGATCCCGGTGACCCCTCCAGTAACGAGAAGCACCGGTTTCCTGGCTGTCGTGAATGTCACGAGCTCTCCATATACCGTTCCTTTGGAATTTGTCGCATAGGCACGGACATAATAAGTAGTGTTTGCATCAAGGTCTGCAATTTCCGACACGAACGACTGAGACATGTCCGTCTGTCCGAGCACTGTCTTGCATTCATGATATTCGACCGTAGGATACGTTGTCACACTGCCTGCTATGAGCACATGCCCGTATTCCGTGACAGTCGCACCTCCTGTCGCCACGATTTCGCCAGACACCTTCACTGATGAGTAAGTTATTTCCTCTGCAGAACCTGTCCTGACGACAGGCTCGGTCACATACGCAGTAGTAGTGAATGTGACGTCATTGCCATAGAAATACTTGCCAGTCGCAGTCTTTGCGTACGCGCGTGCATGGTATGGGGTAGTCTTTGCAAGTCCGGTCAACATACATGTAAAGTCATCGCCCTCCGCAACAATCCTGTCGTCATATCTGTCCGGTTCGGCAAATGTGGCATATACGATTCCTTTCTCAAGGATTTCATTCTTTCCGTCACTCAGGATTTCACCTGAAACGACAGCGCTTTCATGAGTAATGGACTTTGCCTCCAATGTCTTGAGCTCCACGTCTCCGAGCCCGGTGGTGAATGTCATTTCCTCACCGTATGCCGTACCTTTCTCATTGGTAGCATACGCCTTCACATAGTAGGTGGTTCCCGGCTCGAGTCCTTTCAGCGTACTGCTGTATGCAACGTTTTCCGAGCATTCGCCGAGATCGGTGTTTTCTCCCTTCGTGAGCGTAGGTGATCCGGTAGTGTTCCACACATGTCCGTAAGCCGTAAGTCTGCTCACATTGCCGAGATTCTTTATGACTCCCGACACAACTGCCGTATTGGCCGTAACCTCGCTTGCTTCACCGGTCTCCACCTCAGCCAGCTTTGGCAGATCGCTTGTCGTGAAATTGAGTGTCCGGCTGTAGGCCACTCCTTCCTGATTCTCAGCAAATGCACGCACATAATAGACAGTCATGCTCTCAAGATTGGTAAGAGTCCCTTTGAACGCCTTTGGAGCCGAACAGTCGCCGAGGTTAGACATGAGGTCATTGACGGTAGGCTCCTGATTTGACTTGCTGTAGCAGAAGCCGTATCTGGTCACTTTTGAGCTTCCGATGGTCACTATGGTTCCGCTTATCGAAGCCGAATTATAGGAGACTTCATCCACATTTTCCAATGTGACCGTAGGTGCGCTCTTTTCAGCCACCTGCATTCTGACAGGGATGATGAGGTCACCTCCGTCTGTCGAAATCGTGATTGAAGAAGTGTATGAACCCGCGCCAAGACCCTCACGGGAGACAATGGCATTGATATAGTCGGTCGTAAGCACAGAAGCCGAGGACTTGCTGAGAGTCAGCCAGTCATTGGCCGTGGAAGCCGAATATTTGATCGCCGTATTGCCGCTGTTGGTGATAGTCATCTGAATCTGAGATTCGAGGGGACCGAAGTCAAGTTCACTCGGATTCACGGAAATCTTGATTGAATTTCCTACAGACATCTTAACCTTGACGATGGTGCTGCCGCCGTTGGAAGAAATCACTATGGTTTCAGTATAGGAGCCTTTCTCCATGCCTTCCCTCGAAGCTTTCACAACCACGGAAGCGCTTTTGTCCGATGTATATCCGCTTGCCGGTGTACATGTGATCCATTCCACATCTTCCTGGATTTCCCACTCGAGGATGCCTTTGCCCGAATTGGTTATATCCATAGCCAACGAGCTGACTTCATCACCGAAGTCCAAAGAGGACACAGACACATTCAGTATAGGCTGCACCGGCTTCAGAGCGACCTGGACGCTGGAAGTCATTCCGGCTTTCACAGAAACCTTCTGAGACATATCTTCATAACCGTCTTTCTTGATGGACAATGTATATTCCTGAGCATCAAGATTATCAAAGAGGAATTCTCCGTCCGTTGAAGTCACTTGCGATGAGCCTGTAGGAGTTATGGTCACCCTTGCGCCACCCAAAGCTGCCCCCGTAGTCTCATCAACGACATATCCGGAGATGCTTCCGAACACCTCGACCACAGGCTGGGTACACGAAGCCACTGCGAACAGTACGGCAAACAATGATAATATAGTCTTTTTCATGATAAATAAGGTTTATATTCGTACCTCAAGTACCGTTCAGAGGATTTGGGATAATATCAGAAATTAAAGGCCAGAGCCATTCCTGCAGAGCGGGTATCGGCATAAGGGAGTATTGCCCATGAAGCCTGTCCGACCTCAACGCGAGGTTTGCCTTTTGCGACAAGACCGTCCACAACATTCCATACATAAAGAGCTGCTGCTCCTGCAATGCAGATGTTTCTTGCTGTGGCCCATCCGGAAGAGTATGTGCTATAAACCTTTATTGCGTTCGCATCATGAGTTGTGGCTATCTTTGAGTAGTAAGAGCTCCTCATTGCTTCTGAAAGTACGATGCCGCCTACAAGAGCGACCTCTCCTGCAATGAACGTGATGCCTTTTCCCATGCTTCCCTTGTATATCTGCGCCATACCCGGCACTAACGCACGGGCTGATGCCGGATATCGGTCAGATACGGTTACAGGCTCGAACGGATAGTCCGGATGCTTGGCTGTCTGGACAAGCAGAGACACTCTGAAAATTCCCGGTGAAGGATGTTCTACGAATTCATCAAGCACTCTTGCCTTGACTGTCAGTTCATCGTTGCCTGACACAACAATTCTGTCACCTTGCATGGAAACGCCATAACGTCCTCCTGTGGACATGTTGCGTCTCTGCACAATCATTTGCAGTGCCTTTTCTCTTGCATTACCCTCATCGTACCCTGTTCCGGAAACGACCTCGACATATGAATTCGGGGCATCCTCAAAATATCCGTCAAGCCATACTGGACGGCCAACGGAAGTTCGTAATTGTGCGTATGACAGGGCACATATGAATATGAACCCTGTCATGAAGAGAAGTCGTTTCATTATTTTTCAGATTCGGCCTTGAAGCGTTCGAAGTTTTCAAGAGTTCTCTTGCGGAACTCATCTTCCTTGAAGCGGATCTGAAGTTCTTCGTCGTCGGAAACATTGTCAACAATATTATCAACGATGGTTTCAGCGAGTGCTTTCTTTGGAATACGGATACCGATATAGCAAGTTACGTTTCCTCTTGGGTCAACTCCAGAAAACTTCGGGCCACAGCTTGCATTTGTCTCGTTTACGATGAGATCCATGATCTGTGTTCCGCCTGCCTCAAGTTTTGCCTGAATATCAGTTCCTGCATTGTTGCCGACTGAATTCATGTAGTTGTCGATGGCACCTTTGTAAGCATGCTGCATCTTCTGGCGGATTATCTGCTGTGCATTTGCCAAAGCCATCTGCTGAAGTTCGCCCATTCTTGCCTGAGAACCGCTTGCAATACCAGTTGCTGTGAAATATTCCGGTGTGTCGCTTTCTGCACAAGGTGCCTCATACACATCACCAAACGGATTATTTGAAGCAGGAGCTGATGCTGCAGTGTAAGCTGCCTTCTTTGATGCGCCGCATCCCGAAAGAATCAATGTGGCAGTTGCCACCATTACCAAAAACTTTTTCATGATAATTTAGTTTATAGGGTTAAACAAAAAAACGCGAGCCTGACTTGCTCACGCTGTGGTCCTAGGAAAACCAATAGAGAAACAAGTCACGCCCGCGTACAAAGCACGCAGACGTTTACGACTTGCCAATTCTCTATATCGATGAAATTTCCTAGGTTTCAGCGTGAATCGGACAAATAGCAAACGCTTTGTCAATATGTCTAAAGACCCCGGAGGTCTTATCTTCGCAAAGATAATATTATTTGCATTCAAGCACAATATCCTGAAAAAAAATTCTGTCCACAGGAGTTTCAGCCTGTGGACAGAATCATTATGAATCATTGTCTTAGAGTCCGAGTTTCTTGAAGAAGTCGTTACCCTTGTCGTCAACGAGGATGAATGCAGGGAAGTCCTCTACATGGATCTTCCAGA
>CAYXMV010000015.1:0-23021 GCA_964466235.1 uncultured Muribaculaceae bacterium
AGCTTGGAGCAACGCTTAAGCAGCCTCATCTTGAGAAGGAAGTCGCAATCTATGAGCGTGCCGATCTCCCTGGCTACTACAAGGTGGACGACATCTATACTGCTTCATATCTGTCACAGATATATGCAGGTGACGAGTCATATACTGAACAGTTGGTTCAGTACTGCCCGGTACAGCCTATCTATATCAATGCAACAGATCCTCAAAAGGTATTCATAGATGCTCAGTTCGCGTTCTACGATCCTTTCATGAACTACGGTGCGGCATATATCTGCTCGGATGTTCAGGAAGTATTTCAAAGCGGGTATTCAAATTCTTACGGTATCCTCAAGAACGGTGTAATCGAGTTCAAGGTGAAGAATTCACTTGTGATCTATCTCCCTTCTGCAGGTACAGCATACGTAAACAATTCAGGCAAGACCCGTCTTATTCTTCCTGGATACAAGGGATATGACTATTCAATAGCCCTTGCATTCTCGCCTTCTGAGGCAGGCGTGATGCCTGTAGAATTCACTCTCGGTCCGGATGTGGCGAAGGTGAAGTATCAGGTGTTCGAGGGCCATCTCAACGATGTGGAGATGGTGTCCAAGCTTGATGAAGTGAAGTCAGGCAAGAATGTCAAGGAAGTCACTGCTTCTGGAACCTATGATTTTACGGCTGACAAGTCGGCGTTCTATACATTGATAGCCTGCACTTATGACGCGGCAGGTAACTATCAGGAGTATGACTACATCAAGTTCGGATATGACACTGATGACGATCCTAAGGATGTTGATATCAACATGGGTCTCATAGTTTCGGACAAGCATGCTCCTGTCGGTCTTACCGGTGAGAATTCGATGGAGTTCTACCTCTACGGATCGGATCTCGTGAATGCGGGTGCGGCAATCTTCAAAAAGACTCAGTACGAGGACTTCGAGGAGACCATCCAGTACAATGTGAAGAACTCAGCTTCTTACCGTTTCGACAAGTATCAGCTCGACTCGATAAACACAGTAGGTTATACCGGTCTTGTCGGTGGACTTACTCCAGGTGTCGAGTACTCTCTCATCGTATATGCTGACAACGGTTACCACAGCGGATTCTATACGGCCACTGCAACAACTGAAGGCGTATTTGACATAATGGATGCAGAATTCGACATCTTCGATCTTCCTGCAAGACTCCAGCCGGAGAGCCATGACGCTTATCTCAAGGAGTGGCAGATCAGGTCTCTTGATCCATATACAGCAACCAAGTGGGGTAGGGCTGACCGTGGAACGGTAGAGTTCACCGATAAGGTAGATGTGATGTATGATGCAGATGGTAACGTGACCAAGGATCCTGCAAAGGCTGACTATATCATGGATTATCTCTCGCTTGAGGGTATGCATCCTAATCTTGCTGCCAAGGGTCTCAAGGACGCTATTGACTTCGAGTATTATGAAGGATTCGTTTATACTCTCATGACCCAGATGCCTTCATTCGAATTTGAAGGAACTCCTGTATATCCTACAAACTGTTACCTTTACTTCGTACCGGACGGCTCCCTCTCTCCATACCTTGAGAACGGTGCAATGGTAGGAGGATTCCTTACTGAGGAGAAGGATGTCATAGGTTTCGTGAGCAACCCTCAGACATCGGTTTCGATGGCTGGTCTCTCATACGTTGGAATGCAGCTCTGCTATTTTGCAACAGCGGATTATACCGGTGATGGTTATCTCTTCGAGGAGGATGCGCACGCTTACCCTATGCTCGTAAGCCCTGACTCGAAATATGCGGTGGCAGAGACTTCTGAACTTTCTGAGCTTTCTGTACCACAGGCAGCCAAGACTGTCTCAATGGAACTTCAGAAGGTACGTCGCAACTTTGTCGAGACTGAGAGCGGATACGTTAAGTCAACCATAGACCTTGTACGCAACAGCATGCCTTACAATTATATGCAGGATGCTGTCCCTATGACTGTCGTACGCGATGTCCAGACTGCTGAATTCACCATGACCAAGTCATCTTCATCAGTGAAGAAGGCCGTCTCCGGCGAACTCGACCTTGTAGAAAGGGTATTACGCTAATAATATACTGATATGCATTTCAATTCAATCAGAAAGTTCTCTTTCCTTATGGCAGCCGTGATGCTTGCTGCGTGTACGGAAGCTATTCAGGAAGATGGCCGGCAGAATCTTCAGGATGGAGTATTGATGACGAAGGTCATCAATACTCCTTCTGCTTCCATTGACGGAAACCTCCTTCTCTGCCTTACAGATGAGGCGGCAGATGCGGTGGCTTCCGGTGACCTGACGCTCAGTGAACAGTTCTCTTCCGAGGTGTCCATATCGGCTATGACTCCTGTATTTACCATTGCTCCGGGCAAGGAGGATGTGGCAAGAAGGCATAATCTGCACAAATGGTACAGAGTGGAGTTCGAGGGAATGGACAATTCAACGGCTGCGGCAAGGCTTACGGTCTTTGATGCTGTCGTCAAGGTTCAGTTCAACAAGGTTGTGACTCCCGCCTCGGACCTCAAGTTCAATCCTTATTATCCCTCACCGGCTCAGATGTCCGGTACAGATGAAGCGTGGCCCTTCAATGACCCTATGCTTGCTGACCAGTGGCATTTCATCAATACGGGCAGCAGCCATGTCTCGAATGCCTCATATGAGGGCGGAGACATCGCTGTAAGGGATGCATGGAAACTCACCGGTGGTGACAGAAGGGTAGTCGTTGCCGTGATCGACGGCCCTGTGAAGTATGACCATCCGGACCTTGCCGCAAATATGTGGAAGAACGAGAAGGAAGTTGCAGGGAATGGTATTGACGATGACAATAACGGTTATGTCGATGATATTTACGGATGGAACTGTTATAAGAAGAACGGGGATGTCAACTGGAGTAACCGTAATGAGTCCGGACACGGAACTCATGTTGCCGGTATCGTCGCGGCCGTAAATGGCAACGGTACAGGTATTTCCAGTGTAGCCGGAGGAACGGGAAACGGTGACGGAGTAAGGCTCATGTCATGCCAGATCTTCGAGGGCGGAGCTTCTACTCTTGATGCTTCTGCTGTCGCTTTCCAGTATGCGGCTGACAACGGTGCTTCCATCGCTCAGTGCTCTTTCGGATATGAGGGTGATGGCGCGGCATACGAGTCGGATTCTGAGTACAGCATGGTATTCGGTGCCGAGTATGACGCGATTCATTATTTCATGGATCCGGAGAACAACAACAGCGAGATTCTTGACGGCAATATTGTGATTGCGGCTGCAGGTAACGATTCACGCAATATGTCAAGCTATCCTGCTGCCGTGAGAGATGTTGTTTCTGTGACGGCTCTCGGCCCTGACTATCTCCCGGCCGTGAACTATACGAATTATGGCCCCGGATGCAATATCGCTGCACCTGGCGGTGACTTCTATGTAGGCAACACGTCGAATATCGCGGATAACAGAAGCCGTGTGCTTTCGACTTTTGTCAACTCGGTCAAGGATGCTAATCTCGGAACTTCCGGTCATGACTATGTCTATATGCAGGGTACATCTCAGGCTTGTCCTTGTGTTTCAGGTATTGCAGCCCTCGGCTTGTCATACGCCTACAAGGTCGGAAAGAAATTCACACGTGACGAGTTCGTATCCATGCTTCTTACATCGGTGAATGACCTTGACGCCAGGCTCGGTGACAATGTACTGAAGATTTCCGGCTATCAGAACGGCCTTCAGCAGAATACCGACCTCGGTCTCTACAGAGGCAAGATGGGAACGGGTGCTATTGATACATGGAAATTCCTGATGGCCATAGAAGGCACTCCTACCCTCACGGTGCTTGTCGGCAACGAGACTACCAAGGCCAAGAGATATGATATTTCTTCATATTTCGGCGGTTCTGCGGGCAATCTGACCTATATTTCGGTTGAGTGTGACGCTGCAACGAAAGAGGCTCTCGGTCTGACTTCCGACCCTGAAATGAAGTATGGCAAGCTCAGCCTCAATCCTACCAAGGTGGGATCCGGAAAGGTTACTGTAAAGGCGGTTGCAGGTGGTGAGAACGTCGGTGGTGAGGATAAGATCGGCGGAATGGAAATAACCAGGACGATTTCAATCATGTCGCGTGGGGTGGTGAGTGATAACGGCGGATGGCTTTAATTCTTGTTGTTCTGAACGTCGGGAAGGGGCTTCACTTCGTTCGGCATGACAATAATATACAGAAAGATGAACAGGATAATAAAAATACTGATTGCTTCGGTACTGATATGCCTGGCCGCATCATGCGACAAGGCACCGGAGACTGATGTTGCCATCGTTGCAGAATGGCATCTTATCGAGATGACCGGCATGGACGCTGCGTCACTGCCTCAGGTATATATCGATTTCAAGGCTGACAAGACTTTTGAGATGTATCAGAAGGTGGGTGAAGGCCGTTTCCGTAAATATGACGGTACATATCTCGTTACTGAGAGTCTTGTGACCGGCGAGTATTCTGATGGTGAGTCGTGGGGCAGCGGATATACCGTTTCCTTCGAAGGTGATGATGATATTCTTGTGCTCACAGCCGATAACGGCTCAGGAGAGGTCTGCAGATATGAGAAGGCTTCTCTTGACCAGTCTGAGAAGGATAATGCAGATGTCGTCACGAAGGCGGCTTTGTCTGAAGGACGTTTCTTGTAGGACAGACATATTTGTATAAATCCGGCCGAAACCATTATGTGATTTCGACCGGATTCTGACGGAGTCGGGAAGTGTTTTATAATGTATTACGCTTCAGCTTTTCCACATATCTGTCGATCCTATGCAGTTCGCGAGGTATATCGATGCTCTGCGGACAGCTCTCCACGCACTGCCGGCATCCGATACAGCGTGCAGCCTGTCTGAGCTTAGGAACGGCCCTGTCATAGCTTACGAGATATGCCCTGCGGGCCTTCTTGTAGTTCTCGGATTCTATGCTCTGGGAAATCTCTCCTTCGTTCACGCATTTGTTGTAATGCAGCAATATGGCCGGTATGTCTATTCCGTAAGGACACGGCATGCAATATTGGCAGTTGTTGCATGGAATGGTCGGATATTCCTGCATGAGCGTGGCTGTTTCTTCAAGGAATGTCAGTTCATCCTCAGTAAGCGGCACGAGAGGGGAGAATGACTTCAGGTTGTCCTGAAGATGCTCCATATAGGTCATGCCGCTGAGCACGCAGAGTACGCCCGGATGAGTACCGGCAAATCTGAATGCCCATGAAGCTACGCTGTTCTGAGGTTCACGCTCCTTCAGGCGGTCTGCGATATGCACCGGCACATTGGCGAGGCGGCCTCCCAGGAGAGGTTCCATGATAACCGACTGAATGCCTCTCTTGTCGAGTTCTGCCTGGAGATATTGGGCATTCGTGTTCCAGCCTCCGGCATGTGTCCAGTCAACATAGTTGAGCTGAATCTGTATGAAGTCCCAATGATATTTGTCGTGCAGGGCAACCAGTTCGTCGAAACCCTTCTGTGGCCCGTGGAATGAAAGTCCGAGGTTTCGGATGCGGCCAGCCTTTCTCTCTTCGAGAAGAAAGTCGATGACACCGTTATCCTCAAATCTTGACTTGAATGCCTCATAACCATTGAGGTTGTGCAGGAGATAATAGTCTATATAATCTGTCTGAAGCTCACTGAATGACTTGTGGTACATGTCGAGGGCGTCTTTTTTTGTGTGGACTGCACCTCTGTGGTTGGAAAGCTTTGTCGCGATGAAGTAGCTTTCCCGCGGATGGCGTTTGAGCGCATTTCCTGTAGCTCTCTCGCTCTGGCCCTGGAGATAGACAGGTGCGGTGTCGAAATAATTCACACCATTCTCTATTGCATGGTCAACCAATCTGTTGACCGCTTCCTGATCCACGATGTCCTTGCCTTCATCATCCTTTATCATAGGCCAGCGCATGCAGCCGTAGCCGAGCAGGCTCACCTTGTCACCTCTGACGGAGTTGGTCCTGTATGTCATTTCACCTCCTCCGAGTTCCTGACCTCCCGTAACCTTCTTCTGACCGCAGCCGGTGACGGCACCGAGGCCGCCCATCATGATGGCTGCACTTCCGGCTGTCTTTAAAAAGTCTCTTCTGTCTATATTGTTTTTCATGGTATTCTCTCGGTATTAAACTTCGTTCAGCATGTCTGTATCATGTTTCATCCTGACTTTCTATCTGTCATTCTGAAATCTTCTCTGTCATTCTGAGCGAAGCGAAGAATCTTTAAATTGTCTTATGTTTTTCATGACCTTCTACATGAATGGCGGTAAACGGCCTTGCAGGGCATAGATTCTCGCATGCTCCGCATCCGATGCATCTTTCCTCGTTTACGGTAGGAATAAAGAGCGATGCAGGGTCATCAGGATTCTTGCGTACCATCCTGATGGCACCGTTAGGACAATGCCGGGCGCAGTTGCCGCAACTGACACCGTCTGTATTCACTACGCAGTTGGCGAGATTGATGGCGGCATGTCCAATCTGAACCGAAGATTTCTCCTCGATGCTGATAGGGAGGATTGCTCCTGCCGGACAGATCTGCGAGCACCTGTTGCACTCCGGACGGCACCATCCTCTTTCGTACGACATTTCCGGCTGCATGAGTCTCATCAGTGAAGTCGATGGTCTGAGCACTCCATTCGGACATTCGCTGACGCAAAGCTGACATCCTGTGCAGTGGTCGTTGAAATGCTTGAGGCTCACCGAACCGGCAGGTACAAGCGGTGTCTGTCTTTCCGGCTTCTCCGCATGCTCGATCGCTGCCAGGCCTCCATCCATCCTCTGCTCCTGGGCTTTGAGGGTTGCAGTCGCAGCTGCTATAGCGCCTGCAGTCATGAAAGCCCTTCTTCCTGTGTCTATAGATTCGCCCGACTCCCTGCGGTCGCTCGGAATGACAACTTTGTCACTTCTGTCATTCTGGGCGGCGCTGTTGTGATTCTGAGCGGAAGCGAAGGATCTCCTCCTATAATGTATAGCCCCGTCCTTGCAGGTGTCGATGCAGTCCATGCAAGCCACACAACGGCTGTAGTCTATTTCGTGTTCCTTTATATTTATGCAAGAAGCCTTGCACTGTCTGCTGCAGAGCTGGCAGTTGCGGCATTTCTCCGTATCTATTACCGGGGCGAATACGCTGAACCTTGAGAAGAATCCCAAGAATGTGCCTACAGGGCAGATCGTGTTGCACCATGTCCTGCCGTTTCTCCATGCCAAAACGCCGATGACGATGAATGTGACGGCGGCAATCGCGAATGTGCTGACAGATCTTATCCAGACATCAACACTGTAGAATGCATAGCTGCCGGCTCTTTCAGCAAACCACGCCAGAAGATTGTTGCCCCACTGATAAAGCGGTGCAAACAGGTTGGCTGCTATTCTTCCGTATGCGCTGTAAGGTGCAATGAGAATGGCGATGGAATGAGCGCCGAGGGCAAGTCCGATGATGAAAAGTCCCAATACGATGTATCTCAGCCATTTCTTTGCAGGAGACCATGTGAAACGGAAGCGGTTCTTCTTCTTTGTCTTTCCGTGAATCCACGATATTATGTCCTGCATGACACCGAGAGGGCATATTACAGAACAATAGACTCTGCCTAAAAGAAGCGTCAGAACGAGAAGTACCGCGACCACACCGAAGTTCATTGCCAGAAATGCCGGCAGGAACTGTACCTTGGCCATCCATCCGAGCCAGGTATGTAGCGCCCCCGTGAAGTCGAGGAAGAGCAGTGTCACACCGATGAAAAAGACGGCGGCCAGAATGATTCTGATTTTTCTAAGCATGATAGTTATAGTTTAGTTGTTGTTTTCGTATTTGTCTAAGGCCCTCTTCATGGCAAGACGTCCTGCTTCTGATATTTCCCGAGCCTTTGCATAGTCCGAGATGTCGCCGAAGGAGTCAAATGGCATTTTGACTATGACGTCAGGCCGGTATGTTTCAGCGGACTTCTTCGCTATCACATGGTTCATGATGGAGAATGTCCTCGAAAGTATGCTGAAATAGCTGTCCTCATAGCCGGGGCCTTCGTCAGGATCTTCTTCGTTCCATGCATGGGATATGACCTTCTGTCCCTGCATTCCTGCCAGTCTGACCTTTTCCATGAAACTTAGGTTGGGATTGTGCCTTACGGATTCAATAACAGCCTTAGTCTCCTCGGAGAGCTGTCTTTCCTCCTTCAGTCTTTCCTCCTCATCCCGGGCTTCTCTTATGATTTCTGCCCGTATTTCTTCAACGTCGATGTCGTTCACGTCAAATGCGACAACGATGTCCTGTCCGTTTCTGACCACTCTGTCTATCGGCAGGGTGTTTACTATGCCTCCGTCCACCAATGTACGGTATCCATACCTTACCGGTCTGAAAAGGGATGGGATGGAGATCGAAGCCCTTATCGCCTCAAAGAGATTTCCTCTGTCGAATATCACCTCCTCTCCGGTATATAGGTCTGCTGCCACAGCTCTGTATGGAATGGCAAGTTCCTCTATGTCGATGTCCGGAACGATTTTCTTGAAGGCTTCTATGACCTTGTCTCCTTTTACGAGATGGTTTCTGCTGATGGAAAGGTCCATGAGCGTAAAGACTTTCCATGCATCAAGTGAGAAAAGCCATTCCTTGAGCTCGTCAAGCCTGCCGGCAGCATAGATGCCACCTATGAGCGATCCAATAGAAGTTCCGGCCACTGACGTGATGTTGTAGCCTCTGTGTTCAAGTTCTTCGATGGCGCCGATGTAGGCCCATCCGCGTGGCCCTCCGCTGGAAAGTACGAGAGCAACGTCCTGTTTCTTCATTCCTTTCATTGCTGTAGCGATTACAAAAATAACTTATTTTGCTTTATGACAGCTTAGAAAAATGCTGTTTTTTCTGTCCAAAATGCCTGATAAGCAAAAAAAAGTCCTTTGGGAAAAACCAAAGGACTCATTTCGTCAGTTAATAATGACACAGTCGAAATACTCATTGAAAAGTTTCAGGGCCCTGTCCAGCTGTTGAGGAGTGTTGGGCTTTGTGTCCTTCAGCTGATATTCCAGACCGAGTGATCCGTATTTGTGGATGCCGAGGGTGTGGTAGGGAAGTATCTCGACCCTCTTGAGTGACCGGAATCCTCTGAAATGCTCTCCGAGTGCTCTTATATCCTCCTCGAAATCACTTATTTCAGGCACGAGCACATAGCGGAGCCAGAAAGGTTTCCCCTTTTCCTCGAGCCATTGTGCTGTCTTGAGGGTGCGTTCATTGCTCCTTCCTGTAAGGCTTTCGTGCCTTGCGGGATTGAACTGCTTCACATCCAGGAGGACGAGGTCAGTCCTTTCGAGAAGTTCTTCTACATGGCTGTTCCAGACCCCTCCGTTGGTGTCGAGACAGATGTTTATGCCCTCTTCATGCAGACGGTCGAAAAGAGGAATGAGTTCCGCTGCCTGGACCGTAGGTTCGCCGCCCGAAAATGTCACGCCTCCTCTTTTGCCGAAGAAGGGCTTCTGGTTTACAGCCATCTTGACTATCTCATCGACCTCTGTCGGCGTACCGCCCTCAAAGGCTATGGTGTCAGGATTGGCACAATAGAGGCATCTGAAGGGGCATCCCTGAAGAAATACGACGAGCCTGAGGCCAGGTCCGTCGTATGTTCCCATAGATTCGTATGAATGTACCTTTATCATCAGAAACAGTTTCTCAATTGTCATTCTGAACGAAGTGAAGAATCTCTCGACTTTATCAGAGCGATTCGTGGAAGGTACGTGCAATCACTTCAAGCTGATGCTCACGGCTGAGCCTTGTGAAATTCACGGCATAGCCTGATACGCGGATGGTAAGCTGAGGATATTTCTCAGGATGCTCCATGGCGTCTTCAAGCATCTCTCTGTTGAGCACGTTCACATTGAGGTGATGTGCACCCTTGGTGAAATAACCGTCCATCATCGTGATGAGGTTGTCGATCTTATCCTCGTCTGTAGGACCGAGCGACTTAGGCACGATAGAGAATGTGTTGCTGATACCGTCCTTTGCATCGTGGTAATCGAGCTTCGCTACGGATGAAAGTGATGCTATGGCGCCGTGTGTGTCGCGTCCATGCATAGGATTAGCGCCAGGTGCGAAAGCAACGCCTTTCGCTCTTCCGTCCGGAGTCGCTCCTGTCTTTTTTCCGTACATCACATTCGAAGTGATGGTGAGGAGAGAGAGTGTAGGCTGTGCATCCTTATAGACCTTGCGTGAACAGAGTTCTGTGTCGAAGAACTGCACCACATCGCGTGCAAGCACGTCAACTCTGTCATCATCGTTTCCGAAGCAAGGGAATTCACCCTCGATGTCGAATCCGTCTGTGAGTCCGTCTGCATTGCGACGTGCAGTCACCTTTGCGTACTTGATCGCCGAGAGCGAGTCAGCCACGATAGAGAGACCGGCTACACCGTATGCGAGGTTGATTGTCGGGTTCGTGTCGATGAACGCCATCTGAGACTTCTCGTAATCATACTTGTCATGCATGAAGTGGATGATGTTCATTGTCTCGTTATACACGCGGGCTACCTCATGAAGCACCTTCTTATAGTTGTGCATCACTTCGTCATAGTCGAGGACATCGTTTGAAAGAGGCTTGATTCCTTCTACGATGAGGGTCCCGGTGTTCTCGCATCGTCCTGCATTGAGGGCGAGGAGAAGGGCTTTCGCAAGATTTGCACGGGCACCGAAGAACTGGATTGCCTTTCCGATTGCCTGATAAGACACGCAGCAGGCGATACCGTAGTCGTCGTTTCCTCTCACCTTTCTCATGAGAGAGTCGTTCTCATACTGTACAGAACTTGTGTCGATGGATACCTTGGCGCAGAACTCCTTGAATCCCTCAGGGAGCTGCGGATGCCAGAGCACTGTCATGTTAGGCTCCGGTGCAGGTCCGAGGTTGTAGAGTGTCTGGAGGAAACGGAAGGATGTCTTTGTGACTTTGCTCTTTCCACCTGTGAAGCGTCCTCCGATAGACTCGGTGATCCATGTAGGGTCGCCGGCGAAGAGGTCGTTGTATGAGTTCATCCTGAGGTGACGCACCATCCTGAGCTTCATCACGAACTGGTCGATGAGTTCCTGAGCGAAAGTCTCGTCTATGAGATTGTGGTCGAGGTCGTACTGGATATAGATGTCGAGGAATGAAGATACGTTTCCGAGTGACATCGCAGCACCGTCCTGCTCCTTCACTGAAGCGAGATATGCCATATATACCCACTGTACAGCCTCCTGGGCGTTTGTTGCAGGTCTGCTTAGGTCAAGACCGTAGTACTCTCCCATGATCTTGATCTCCTGAAGGGCCCTTATCTGCTCGGCAACCTCCTCGCGGAGAGTAATCCTCGACCTTGTCATGGTGCCTGTGAGGTTCTTGAGATCCTCCCTCTTGGCCTCTATGAGTCTGTCTGTTCCGTAGAGGGCGAGACGGCGGTAGTCACCGATGATACGTCCTCTCGAATAATTGTCGGGAAGTCCGGTGAGGAATCCGAGCGACCTGTATTTGCGTATCTCCTCTGTATATACATCGAATACGCCATCGTTGTGTGTCTTTCTGTAGTGGGTGAAGATCTTCTTCACTTCTGGGTCGAGCTCGACACCATTTTCGATGCAGGCTTTCTCGACCACCTTCCATCCTCCGAAAGGTTTGATCGCTCTCTTGAGGAGTTCGTCAGTCTGAAGTCCTACTATAAGTTCGTCATTTCTGTCGATGTATCCTGCTGCGTGAGATGTTATTGTAGAGATGGTCTTTGCGTCGATTGCTCGTACACCACCGTTTGCTCTTTCTTCTGCCAATGCCTCGAGACACTTGTTCCATAGTCTCTTTGTCCGATCTGTGGCTCCGGTAAGGAATGAGGCATCTCCCTCGTACGGAGTGATGTTGCTGTAAACGAAATCTGCAACATCGATCCTGCGGCTCCAACGGCCATCATTGAATTTCTGGGTCATAAATCTTTATATTTTGACAATATTGGGCCACGAAGATACCTCATTTTTTTACCATTTGCAATAAAATTGGACCTTAAGGTTAAAATCTTAAAGTGTGATGTCGTCTGTTTCTTCAACAATCTTAAGTTTTGAGGCCAGTACTTCATAGTACTGCTTCTCTACGCCATCGGCATTTGTGTATTTCGAACTCCTCATTCTGCCTGTCAGATGGACTGCCGCACCCTTCTCTATCTTTTCTACATCAGGTATTTCCTTCCCTTCCCACGCCACTACGTTGAACCATGTCGTCTCTGACAGGATTTCTCCGTTCCTGGTCTTGTAGAGGAATTCCGTTACCAATGTGAAATCGGCGACCTTGTTGTCATTGTGAGTGTTGTTTCGTACTGTGCCGACACGGCCTTTCAGTTCGATCCTGTTGATGTGATCCATAAGATAATCTCTCGTTTTCAATTAAACTTGTCCTCCCCACATCTTATGCGCGCTTTGTAGGTTGAGGGCAAAGTAAGGCAAAAAATCCGGAGACTACACCCGTCCCATTGCTCTGCAGGCCAAACTTTTTCTTTTTTTTTATTCTTTTTCAACTTTTTTATATCCGTTGAAAAAAGATTTTACAGACATTAAGATTTTTCTTTATGCATCAAGATTTTTTTTTGCGTTGTCCGGTATCATAAAAAAAAGAAAAAGTATGTATTAAAAAAAGAAAAACCTTCCGCTGTCCCTTGCAGAGAAATCCCGATAAGCCCATATTTGCATGGTCATTTCCATTGTAATTCGGACATGATTCTGCTGTCTCAACGGACGCGGAGGCCAGGAGGACTTCTGCGGCGTCCGGCCTTCGGCAACGGATGGCTGGGACGAATAAATCTTTTATACAATATATATTATATGGATTATAAGAAATGGGAAAGGAACATGCCGGTATGCCTTGAATGCGGCGACAAGATAAAGTATGGCCGTACGGACAAGAAATTCTGCAGCGACGACTGCCGTAACCGCCATTACAACAGCAAGCTGAAAGAAGGAAGGGCGTACCGCCGCAAAGTTCTGGCACTTCTGCAGCGCAACTATGAACTGCTTGAAGAACTGTTGAAGGCCGGCGTGGATTCTGCGGACTTTGCCGATCTCGTGACATTGGGCTTTACACCTGATGCCGTTACATTTTATCATCGTTCGCGCCGCCATGACGACTTTGCCTGCTTCGATATAAAATATAAGATGTCTGAAAGCCGGATATATTGCATATCGAAAATACAAAATGTTTCCTTACCTTTGCATGCCGTTCAGGACTGAAACATCAGTAACTCATCATAACATGACAAAAAGATTACTTATCGCAGGCGCTGCGCTTGCACTTATCACAAGCTGTAACATGAAGAACCCTCTTCTTTCGGAGTCATCGGCGCCGTTCGGGGCTCCCGAGTTCGACAAGATCGAGAACTCACATTATCTTCCGGCATTCGAAGCCGGTATTGCTGAGGCTAAGGCTGAGATTGATGCCATTGTAGCCAATGAGGAAGAACCTACATTCGAGAATACCATCGAGGCGATGGAATATGCAGGAGGAAAGCTCAATAGGGCAGCCGGCATATTCTATGCGCTTATGGAGGCGCATACAAACGACGGGATGCAGGAAATCGCAGAACAGATTTCCCCAATGCTTACGGAGTACTCCATGTACGTTTCTCTCAATGCAGGGCTTTTCGAAAGAGTGAAGGCTGTCTATGAGAAGAGAAACGAGCTCGGTCTCGACAAGGACCAGATGACCCTTCTCGAGGATAATTACAAAGGGTTCGTACGTGGCGGTGCAAACCTCTCGGACGAGGACAAGGCTCTCTACAGCAAGTGGTCGGAGGAACTTTCTCTTGCGACTCTCCAGTTCAGCAAGAATGTCCTTGCCGCCACAAATGCCTATACTCTCCATATCACTGACGAGGCAGACCTTGCCGGACTTCCGGGTTTCGTGAGAACAATGGCGGCAGAGACCGCTGCCGAAAAGGGACTTGAAGGCTGGGCATTCACACTTGATGCTCCGAGCTACAGCCCTTTCCTTCAGTACAGTGAGAACCGCGAGCTCCGCAGACAGATATGGACTGCATACAATACCAGGGCTCTCGGCGGCGAGTTCGACAACACGGAGATCGTGAAGAAGATCGTTGACCTAAGGATCAGGATTGCGAATATTCTCGGATATGAGACTTACGCTGACTATGCTCTCGAGGAAAGGATGGCCAAGGACAAAAAGACTGTCAATGACTTCATCATGAGCCTTCTTGAGCCTTCTCTCGAGTTTGCGAGAAAGGATATTGCGGACGTATTCGCTTATGCGAAGAAAAACGGTTTTGAAGGAAAGAGACTCGAGTCATGGGATTTCAGCTATTGGTCAGAGCGTTACAAGGAAGCAGAGTATGCACTCAGCGCAGAGGAACTCAAGCCTTATTTCCAGCTTGAAAGCTGTATTGATGCTGTCTTTGGACTTGCAACCCGTCTTTACGGAGTGAAATTCAATGAACTTGATAATGTTCCTGTATATCACGAGGATGTCAAGGTCTATGAGGTGACAGAGGCTGACGGCACCCATCTCGCCCTCTTCTATACTGACTTCTTCCCACGTGCAAGCAAGAGAGGTGGTGCATGGATGACTTCATTCCGCGACCAGAGCATTCAGGACGGAGTGGAGAAGCGGCCATTCATAAGCATAGTCTGCAACTTCACGAAGCCTACTGCGGATGCTCCAGCCCTCATTACTCATGACGAACTCACGACTTTCCTCCATGAGTTCGGTCACGCTCTTCACGGCATTTTCGCCGAGGGACGTTATCCTTCACTCACAGGTACAAGCGTAAGCCGCGATTTCGTGGAGCTTCCTTCACAGATCATGGAGAACTGGGCATTCGAGCCTGAGTATCTCAACTCTTTCGCAAAGCATTATCAGACAGGGGAACCTATTCCGGCCGAACTGATTGAGAAGATCGTTGCAGCCAAGAATTATCTTGCAGGCTATGCTCAGGTGCGTCAGCTTCATTATGGATGGTTAGACATGTCATGGCATTCACTTACAGAACTTCCAGCAGAAAGCACTGTCGCTTTTGAGCAGAAAGCTCTTGCGCCGTATGCGGTGATGCCTTCAGTCGAGGGTGCAGCATTCTCTGGTTCATTCTCGCATATTTTCTCAGGCGGATACTCTGCCGGATACTATTCATACAAGTGGGCGGAGGTTCTTGAGGCGGATGCATTCTCGCTCTTCAAGGAGCAGGGAATCTTCAATACAGAGGTGGCTTCATCATTCCGCAGGAATATCCTTTCAAAAGGCGGCACTGAGGATGAGGCGGAAATCTATCGCAATTTCCGCGGTCACGATCCTCAGCCTGAGGCTCTCATGGAGAAACTCGGTCTGGTGAAATAACCCGGCCTTGACTCATACGATAAAGGGCTCCCGTTCAGGGGAGCCCTTTATCGTATGAGTCAAAGTGTTGAACTACAGGTGTCTGGATGTCTGTTACTGTCGAAGTGTCACCGCGAAGTATCATCTCTCAGGGAGTTGGGTGCCGGCGTGCTTTTCGGCACCAAAGCGCTATTTCGGTGCGATGCGATAGAGGATGGCGGCGATGATTGCAAAGACTATGTTCGGGAGCCACAGTGCTATGAACGGCGGAAGGACTCCGGCATGGACGAACATTTCGCTGAACTTCAGGAAGAGGATATAGGTGAAGGCGAGAGCGATACCCAGACCGATGTTCCATCCGATTCCACCACGTCGCTTTTTAGATGACAGGGCCACACCCATGATGGTGAGGATAAAGGCTGAGAACGGAAGAGCGAAGCGGCGGTTCTTCTCCATCAGAGCAAACTTTACATTGGCGTCACCTCTCATGTTCTGAGTGTCGATGAGATTGTTCAGTTCCTTGTATGTAAGGGTCTCGACAGTCTTTTCCGTCAGATAGAAGTCTTTGTTGGTGAGGGCTATCACAGTGTCGAGCTGCTTTCCGCTGCGCACTTTGTCAGTGAGATCGTCATTATATTCGCGGATGAAATATTTCTTGAGCTTCCAGCTTCCGGTTGTGGTGTCGTATGCGGCCGTTTCTGCAGAAATCTTCGATACGAGCTTGTTGTCCTCTATCTTTTCGAGAGTGAATCGGTATGCCGTGTTGTTCCATGAGCTGAAGGACTCGGCAAAGACGAATTCACCGGGGGCTATCTGGTAATGCACGTTCCTTCCCACGCTTTTGTATCTGGTCTTGATGTATTCGTTCTCGAAATCGAGCCTTGTCTTGTTGGCGTCAGGTATGATGAAGAGATTCAGGACAAGGGAGAGGACGGCTATGAGTGCTGCAGAGAATATGTAAGGTACCATCATTCTGTGATAGCTGATACCACCGGCCAGAATGGCTATTATCTCGGAATCGGCTGCCATCTTGGATGTGAAGAAGATGACCGTGATGAATACGAACAGCGGACTGAACATATTCATGAAATAAGGCACGAAGTTGAGGTAGAAGTCAAAGATGACTGCTTTCAGCGGTGCCTCTTTCGCCACAAATTCGTCGATATGTTCGCTGATGTCGAATATGATTACGATTCCGATGATGAGCAGCAGCGCCACGAAGAAGGTCGAGATGAACTTCTTCGTTATATACAGGTCTATCTTTCTGGGCTTTAGATCCATTTTCCGTTTAAAGTCTGGTTGTTATCCTTCGTACTGTCTCGTCCTTCCATGCCTTGAAATCACCGGCTTTGATATGCCTGCGTGCTTCGCGTACGAGGTCGAGATAGAAGGCGAGGTTGTGCTCGCTTGCTATCTGTCCGGCAAATATTTCTCCTGCCACGAACAGATGGCGAAGATATGCCTTTGTGTATGTATGATCTACGAATGATGTGCCCTTAGGGTCGAGAGGGGAGAAGTCGTCAGCCCATTTCTTGTTCTTCATGTTCATGATTCCGTCCCATGTGAAGAGCATTCCGTTACGGCCGTTCCTGGTCGGCATGACGCAGTCGAACATGTCAACACCGCGTGCTATGCCCTCAAGAATATTGGCAGGAGTTCCGACTCCCATGAGATAACGTGGCTTGTCCTCCGGCAGGATCGGACAGACCACTTCGAGCATCTCGTACATCTTCTCGGTAGGCTCGCCCACGGCAAGACCTCCTATGGCATATCCCTCGCGGTCAAGAGCGGCGGCATGTTCCACAGCCTCGCGCCTGAGGTCAGGATATACGCATCCCTGGATAATCGGGAAGAGGGCCTGAGAGTAGCCGTAAAGCGGTTCTGTTTCGTCAAAATGCTTCACGCATCTTTCCAGCCACCTCTGCGTCAGCTTAAGTGACTTCTTTGCATAATTGTAGTCTGCGTCTCCGGGACAGCATTCGTCAAGAGCCATGACGATGTCGGCTCCGATCACACGCTGGGTATCCATATTGTTTTCCGGAGTGAAGATGTGCTTCGAACCGTCGATATGTGAGCGGAATATGCATCCGTCCTCGGTCAGCTTGCGGATAGGGCTGAGGGAAAATACCTGGAATCCTCCGCTGTCGGTCAGGATGGGTCTGTCCCACGATTCGAACTTGTGAAGTCCACCGGCGACCTTGAGTACTTCAAGTCCGGGACGGAGGTAGAGATGATATGTGTTTCCGAGTATGATTTCGGCCTTTATGTCCTCCTTAAGGTCTCTGTGATATATGCCCTTTACGGATCCCACAGTGCCCACGGGCATGAAGATCGGAGTCTCTATCTGGCCGTGGTCAGTGGTTATTATACCGCATCTTGCGGCTGAATCAGGGTCGTTATGTGTCTTTACAAATTTCATCCTAAGCAATTTAACCGTCAAAGATAGCAACTTTTACTCAAAAACGATTATCTTTGTCTGATGCAACATTAAAAGATGCTTCACTTAGTCCTGCGTGACATGATATTTCGTCCCTCATGACGGTATATTGTCATCCTGAGCGTCAGAGAAGGGTCTTTATAATAATAAACAACAGTAAAACTGATAACAGATGAACAAGTCAATCAAACTAAGGCTGATCGTGATGAATGTCATCCAGTGGGCCGTATGGGGTGCCTACCTGACATCCATGGGAAGCTATCTCGCAAATGTGGGCCTTGCGGCGAGGATCGGAATCTTCTATGCCATGCAGGGAATCGTTTCCATCTTCATGCCTACCCTCATGGGAATCGTCGCAGACAAATACATTCCGGCCCAGAAGCTTCTCGGTCTATGTCAGGGAATTGCAGGTGCGGCAATGCTCGGTGCAGGATTCTATGGAATGACCGGAGGCAGTGAGCTGTCTTTCGGCATCCTTTTCGGACTTTATGCAGTAAGCGTGGCGTTCTACATGCCTACTATCGCCCTTTCAAATTCAGTGGCGTACAATATCCTCGAGAAGAACGGCTATGACACAGTCAAGGATTTTCCGCCTATCCGCGTGTTCGGAACGGTCGGCTTCATCTGTGCAATGCTTTTCGTCAACTTCATGACAAACGCTGACGGTGTGCAGTACCAGCACTCATATAACCAGTTCCTCGTTTCAGGAGTGCTCGGTCTCATGATGTTCTTATATTGCTTCACGCTTCCGAACTGCCCTTGCCACAAGGATGCTGGCGAAGGCCAGACCCTTGCACAGCGCTTCGGTCTCGATGCATTCAAGCTCTTCAAGAACAGGCAGATGGCCATCTTCTTCATCTTCTCGATGCTTCTCGGAGTGGCTCTCCAGATCACTAACGGCTTCGCGAATCCTTTCATCTCACACTTCAAGGAAGTTCCTGCCTTTGCCGAGACATGGGGTGCCCGCAATGCAAATGCGCTCATCTCGATCTCCCAGGTTTCAGAGACCCTCGGCATCCTTCTCATCCCGATAGCCATGAGAGTTTTCGGCATCAAGAAGGTGATGCTCATAGCGATGTTCGCGTGGGTCCTCCGTTTCGGACTCTTCGGAGCAGGTGACCCGGGTTCTGGCGTATGGATGCTCATCCTCTCGATGATTGTCTATGGAGTGGCATTCGACTTCTTCAACATCTCAGGCTCCCTCTACGTGAACATGAGGACCACTGAGAAGATCCAGAACAGTGCCCAGGGTCTCTTCATGCTCATGACCAACGGCATCGGTGCCACAATCGGAACCCTCAGCGCGCAGGCTGTAGTGAACCACTTCGTATATAACGCGGCCGAGCCGGACTGGAGTACCGCATGGTACATATTTGCCGGCTACGCCCTCGTGGTAGCCCTTCTCTTCATGATCCTCTTCAAGGAACCGAAGGACAACGCCGAAAAAGTCGCGTAACTGGATTTCTGCGTAAAAGATATGCCCCGAAGTCGCACACATGGCTTGCGGGGCTTATCTTTATAAATTGAATGTAATCAATTGTGCGTCGAGTGCAGTCTCGATCTTTGAAATTGTTTCGAGCGACAGATTCTCCTGTCCTTTTAAAATACGGGATACATATTGCTGGCTGCAGCCTATCTTTTCTGCCATAGCCTTTTGAGTCATCCCTGTTTCTTCCATCTTGTCAAGTATTTTCATCGCAATCATTTGAGAATACATGAGCCAATTCTTGTTCTCAACACGGTATCTTGCTTCCTCTTTCCATCTCGAAGGTGTTGATGAAGAATGTTTTTTCAATCTTTCCTGTGTCGAGTTCATGATATTATCACTGTGTTTCACTTAAGTAGTCGATGAAGCTATCATCATCTATGATTCCTTCATATAGCAAAAAGCGGCGCACTTTTTCCATCTTCTGCAACTCAAGGAGTGTATGTTCCCTCTCCTGCATGGTTGCGGTCAACTTGATGGCACCTCCTGTTATGATATATATTCCTGTTGTGAGTTTTAAAGCATATATCCTCAACCAAGACGGATGCCCTGCCGTATCTTTCAATCTTGCTTTTTCTTTCCCCAATATCATATCTCCTGTCCTGATGTTTTCCAAAGGCCTGAAAATCTGATCAAGGTCAGCATCGGGTGCTATATCCATTATCAGACATTGTAGCCTCTCGCTATCTTCAATGGTATCGTAAATAGCTTGATTGACATCAGTTATCTTGAAAAATGAAGATAAGTCATGCAGATTTGCCTTGAAGAAAGTCCTTAACCATCTCACATCATTCCATTGATCGAATAACCTGAATAAGGCATTCTCATCATCTCCATCGTATCTAACAGCCCACAATCTGCCATCTTCGGTGATATCGTCAAAAGTCATAACTCCAATATTTTCTGCAAAGATATGAAACAACTTTTAATTGTACAAATAAAAGTTGTTCCGCAATCTGCATCTACAGCGGACGCATAATTGATTGACCGAGTCAAATCTTAAATATAGACGCATTACCTTAAAATATCAGAAACATTTTTTATCTTTGTCCATATCATGGCCGACATAGGCCTTGACACAACATATCAGATGAAAGTGTATCGCTTTTAACCTGTACTGGGAATCTGGAAAATTCAAGGAATCAGGGTAAGCAACGACATTCATCACTTGCTTCGTCATATACTATTCAAAGTATATAGTTGCAGGTGTGAGGTTTTGTTTATTTGATTCCGGGCATTCCAGAGCCTCCAGTGCAATAAACGATCAACCTCACACTTTCTTTGTTTATTATTAATTGTTCTTGAGGTTAGGGACCATCATCAGTTTTATGGATAAGTCTGATAAATTTTATGACAGTCCTCGGGTTGTGATTATGTGCATTCAACTTGAGGGAGCACTATGCTGGAGTTGCATAGAAGAATTGGGGGAAAACGAAGGTGATTGGGGATGGTAATTTAATAGGATAATTTAATAATAGAAACTTATGAAAAAGATATCATTATTATTAACAGCCGTCATTCTGATTGGCTGTCAAGAATCAGTTGAAGATATATGCTTGTCTAAAGATACTTCGTTTGTGGCTATAGTGGAAGGTTTTGGTGATAACACAAAGACTTCTATGGGCACCATGAATAATATTGTCTGGTCTGAAGAAGATCAGTTGGCGATATTCCAAGGGTGCAGTATGGCGGATAAGTATCAAGTAAAAGATGAATCAGTAGGTACAGGGAATGGGACATTCATGCTTGTTTCTGATAATAGCAGTGAAGTGAATGATGACTTTAATTCAGGGATTGAGATCGCTACAAATATTGCAATTTATCCATATTCTGAAAATCTGTCTGTTACTAATGCGACAGTAAGTGTCGATGATGGCAATTCAAGAGTCTCAGCATATGAAATTACTGGTTTTGAACTTCCTTCTGTGCAACAATATGTTCCAGATAGTTTTGGATCAAATACCTTTCCTATGGTAGCAGTAACAGAATCATTATCAGATCATTCGTTGAAATTCAAGAATGTTCTAGGGGCAATAAAACTACAGTTAAAAGGTTCAAAGAAAATAAAGTCAATAAAAATCGAGAGTAAGAATGGAGAGAAACTGTCTGGTCCGGTAACAATTATAGCATATCCCGACACTTTTGCTCCTGCCATTATTATGTCAGAAGAGGCCTCAACCTCTGTACTTCTAGATTGTGGTGAAGGAGTTCAATTAAGCGAAAGCGTTGCAAAAGAATTTATTATCACCCTACCTCCTGTACTACTTATTAGCGGATTTAAAGTAATTGTCACAGATGTAGAAGGTGTGGCTCAAATTCTTGAGACTTCTCTTGCAAATACAATTCTTCGGTCTTCTGTTCTTATTATGCCCATACTCAAAATAGGAGATGTTGTATGCGAGGAAGGGTCGGAAGAATCTGAGGAACATATACCCGTAGGAATGATTAGCCTTGATTATAAAAATTTGACTATTGCTCCTAAGATGACATATACATTCGTAACTAAGGTGGTGCCATTAGATGCTGCTGATAAGGCCTTGACATGGAACTCTTCTGCTTCAAATATCGTTACTGTAGATCAGATGGGTAAAATTACGGCAATCTCCGAAGGTGATGCTACAATTACAGTTTTGACCAAGAATGGGGTTAGTAATTCTTGTAAAGTCACAGTATTAGCATCAATTGAAAAGACCAAGGAGTATGTTGAAGATGGAATTAACTATGGTTATGGCATCGCTATAGGGGATAATGTATGGGCTCCAGTAAATTGTGGATATGAAGCCCCAAAATATGATTCAAACGGCAATGTGACCGATAAGGGTTATCCTTATGGTAAACTTTACCAATGGGGCAGGAAATATGGGCAGGGATATTCTAAGGAGTTTGACTCAATGGATCCAATTATATCTGAAGGTCCTGTTTCGTATATAACTGGCCAAAAGGAAGAAAATGCAAATACTTTTTATACTAGTACAGATGAATTTTTCTCAGATTGGTTATCTCCATTAGATGATTATTTGTGGAATAGTAGTGTAGAAGAATACCCAGTGAAAACAGTGAATGATCCATGTCCGGCTGGATGGCGTATTCCTACATATAATGAACTAGATAATCTTAGAATAAATTCTTTTTCTGATATTAATGAATATGGTCAGAAAGGCCGTTTTTTCAGCGGAGAGTATTCCCTGATTGAAGGATGCCCCAAACTGTGGCTACCTGCATCCGGTTTTCGTTCCAGTTTTGGTGAGACAATTTATAGAGATGTTGAAGGATCATATTGGTCGTCATCACCATTACGATTAGATAGTATTTATATATCTCTTCTTTACTTCAGTTCTTCTTATGTAGAAATGAACGATACTGGATATGCGGGAGGGCGTGCCTTTGCACATTCTGTTAGATGCGTTCAAGAATAAATCGCTAAAACTATATATTATGCAAGTAAGTAAAATAAATTTTGATGATCATACAATAAGAGAGTTGTTCGGATTTGAAGATGCAGAAAGTGAGAATCCGAATCGACTGAAGGAGTATTTTTTGAAGAAAGACACTTATGAAAGAGTCGCTGCGGATTTACCATTAAGGATATTAGTTGGTCATAAAGGAACAGGAAAATCGGCATTGTTTAGGGTTGCTATGTCTGAGGAAGAAGATAAAGGTAACCTTCCAATCTTAATAAAGCCTGATGATGTCGCAGAAATTGGACTTGAACAAATGGACTTTCTTTCGAGGGTTCGGAAATGGAAACAAGGTCTGTTGAAAATAATTGGGGAGAAAGTATTTGTATAATGTTCCCCTTTGTTTGGACAGGGGTTAAGTCCTCTTAAGTTAAATCCT
>CAYXMV010000016.1:0-22855 GCA_964466235.1 uncultured Muribaculaceae bacterium
CTTTTCCAGTCCTTCAGCCTTTGTCCAGTTCTTCAAGAAGCATACAGGCACTACGCCTAAGAAGATTTGAAGTATAAGCTTAGAAACTGCCTTATTCTCGCAAGGCACAACCGAGCAAAGTTAAGTTTTTTTGCTTAAATAGCTATAAAATAATTACATTTGAAGTCGCTTATATAACTATGTCATGAAAAGTCTTTTCATCTCGCTTGCATTGTTGCTCATCAGTCCTGCACTCTTTGCCAATGGGCCGGAGCTCGTGATTCCTGTGCCGTCCGATATTACTTTGCTTGATGGGGTTTACCGCTTTGACGGCGACCCCGAAGTCCAGGTGAAGCATGTCAGTGTCAGGAATGTTCCGGCGGAGTCGTATATTCTTGAAATCTCAACTGCCGGGGTCAGGATAAAGGCTTCTGACGAGGCCGGAGTCTTTTATGCAATGCAGACTCTCAGACAGATGACCCGTGACGGCAAGGCAACTGAACTGCAGTGCTGCCGGATAAGCGATTCCCCGAGATTTCCCTATCGTGGCCTGCATGTGGATGTTTCCCGTCATTTCAGGAGCGTGACCTTTCTTAAGAGACTGATAGACGCAATGTCCCTGTTCAAGATGAACAGGATGCATATCCATCTCACGGATGCCGCAGGGTGGCGCATGCAGATAGATGCCTATCCGAGGCTGACGGAATTTGCGGCCTGGAGACCCTTCCCTACATGGAAGGAATGGTGGGCCGGAGACAGGCATTATTGCGAGGAAGGGACCCCAGGCGCATACGGAGGCTACTATACGAAAGATGAGATCCGTGAATTGGTCGCATACGCAGCAGAGCGTCATGTGGAGATAATTCCTGAGATAGAGATGCCGAGCCACAGTGAGGAAGTGCTTGCCGCATATCCGGAATTAGGCTGCAGCGGGGAGGCATACAGGGACAGTGATTTCTGTGTAGGGAATGAGAAGGTATTTGAGTTTCTCGAGAATGTCCTGACGGAAGTGATGGAGGTCTTTCCTTCGGAATATATACATATCGGTGGGGATGAGGCCGGCAAGCAGCATTGGACTACTTGCCCGAAATGCCGGCGGCTGATGGAGCAGGAGGGCATGACGGATGTAGATGAACTTCAGAGCTATATGATACACCGCATAGAGAAGTTCGTGAATTCTAAGGGCAGGAGGATAATCGGTTGGGACGAGATTCTCGACGGAGGTCTTGCACCGGATGCCACCGTGATGTCGTGGCGCGGTACTGAAGGAGGCATCGAAGCTATGAGCCTCGGCCATGACGTGATAATGACGCCCGGACGCTACTGCTATCTCGACCACACTCAGGATGCCCCGTTCCGTGAGCCGGAATCCATCGGAGGCTATCTCCCTTTGGATACTGTCTATGTCTATGAACCGGTGGAGGCGTCGATGCCCGAGGACAGGCTCCATCATCTGAAGGGAGTGCAGGCCAATCTGTGGTCCGAGTATGTCGTTACAGACGCGCATGCGGAATATATGTACTGGCCTCGGGCCGCCGCTATAGCCGAGACAGCCTGGAGCCGTCCGGAGGACAAGGATATAAAGGATTTCCGGCGCAGGGCCGTGGAGGCGATGAAGATTCTCAATGACATGGGATGCAGTACCTTCGACCTGTCGGAAGAATATGGGGAACGCAAACTTGCCCAGACCGGTCTCGACCATAAGGCAAAAGGAAAGAAGGTCATATACAACAAGCCGATCCAGGAGTGGTATCAGGCGGCGGGTGAAGCGACCTTCACCGACGGAATCATCGGCGGATGGACCTATAGCGACAACCGCTGGCAGGGATTCCTGTCCGATATTGACGTCACCATCGATATGGGCGAGGTTCAGCAGATCAACTATGTAGGAGGTACTTTCATGCAGCTCACGGGGCCCGGAGTGTTCATGCCGGAGAAGGTTGACATCCTTGTCTCGGAGGACGGTACGGACTTCATTCTTGTGGCTACGGTGTGGAATGACATATCGGTAAAGAATCCCGACCTGATGTTCAGGAGTTTCGATGCAATCTGCGACAGGCGTGCCCGTTTCGTCCGCTACCATGCCTACAGAAGTCCGATGCGCGGATTCCTCTTTTTGGACGAGGTGGTGGTGAATTGAGGTCATATAGGCGGAATCTTTGTCAAAATGGTGATTTTTGGTGAAAAATAGGTAAAATCTATTGGGGAGGGGAAAGTTTTTTTATTATTTTTACACCCTAATGGGTTAGGTATGCCGACAAAGGTGCAAATATTGATGGTGTGTTTAGGCATGATGTGCGGCTGGAGCATGTACGCACAGGGGTCAGGAACATACGACGAGGCTGTCCGGCCTACAAATCTGGACGGCTTTGAGCTTGATACCCTTGCCCGGACATACATCTGGTTCCGTCACGACGTCGGTGTGGTTGATTCCAATTACATGGACAACCGCAAAGCTCTTGCATCGATAAGACATGCCCTGACGACCATTGGTGAAAATTCATTGAACGAAATCAGTTCGATCCTTATCGAAGGAACGGCTTCCCCTCTCGGAAACGAAATCTATAACCGTCGTCTCTCCTACAGGCGTGCGCAGACTGTAAAGAATTTCCTGCTCACTATCCCCGAGGTGATGGGGGGGGCATAAATATTCAATTGATAGCCAAAGGTGAAGATTGGGACGCCTTCACTCAGGACATCCATGACAACTATCATCGCCGCAACAGAAAGGAACTGTTGGAACTCCTTGAATCGGAGCTTTCAAATGCAGAAAAAAAGACTCGGCTCAGGACTATGGAGCCTGACAGTCTCACATGGCGTATCCTCATAAGGGACAACATGAACACCTCCCGCCACGCAGTGACTATAGTCGTGGTGAAGAAGAAGAGGCGGATCGAAGCAATGCCGCGTCTTGCCCCAATCGAAGGCCGTCTTGAGACCTGTGCACGTCTGATTGATACCATTCCTCCGTCTCCACCGCCTCCTGTTCCGGAGAAGCATCGTACCGTAGCTGCCCTCAAGACCAATCTTCTTTATGACGCGGTCACTGCCGTCAATTTCGGCATAGAGGTTCCTATAAGCAGACATTTCTCAGTCCAGTATCAGCAGCACACACCATGGTGGGCAGGGAAGGGCAACCGTTTCTGTCTCCAGTTCCTGACCTTCGGAGGCGAGTTCCGCTGGTGGTTCAAGCCAGAGACTCTTCCTGGTACTTTCCAAAGAAAGGAAAGAGATGCCCTCATGGGACATTTCCTCGGTCTCAATGCATGGGGCGGCGACGGCGACATACAGATTGGCCGTAACTTCGGATGCTATCAGTTCGATTTCTGGAGTGTGGGACTGACATACGGCTATGCCATGCCGATTGGCAGACACCTCAATATAGAGTTTTCAGTAAGTGCGGGATATGCCAGCATCCCGTATCAGCATTATATCCCGACCGACGACTGGTCATATCTCATCAAGGACAACAATAACGCAGGACGTCTGCATTATTTCGGCCCGACAAAGGCTGAAATCAGTCTTGTGTGGCCGATAATGTTCAGAAAAGGAGGTCGGAGATGAAACGGATCATGATCATATTCTTCCTTGCATTGGCGGTGGTGTCGTGTGAAAAGCGTCCTCTGATGGAGCTTTCCAATACTCATTATGTGCGTGTGTATGTGGATGAGACCATAAAGAATGTGACATGCGGATTCTATAATGACATGTATGCGAGACCGGAATATGATTCTCCGGACGTGCTGAGGCTTGTACTTGCCGATCCGCAGACAGGGGAAGTCAAGGCCGAGAGGTTCCTCAGAAACCGTGGAAACGACGGAAAGGGGCTCTATTATGACGGATACATAGTTGCGGATCCGGGCAGATATACGCTCATGGCATACAACTTCGATACGGAATCCACCATTATAAAAAGCTACAACAACCATAGGGATGCCAAAGCCTATACCAATGAAATAGCTTCGCATCTCAGAACCAAGATAGCCAGCCGCTCGAAGAGACTGGATCAGAGCGGTACTTCGTCGGAGCAGGCGTCTCTGCCGGAAAGGATTGTCTATGATCCGGATCATCTCTTCGCGGCCAACTGCGGTGAGGTCATCATCCCGTATGTGGAAAAGGTTGACACTCTGTTCAATGAAGTAGGGGAGCATTTCAAAGCATCTTCAATCGTGAAGTCCTATTATCTTCAGGTCAAGGTCAAGGGCATGCAGTACGCCACTTCTTCCGTCGGGCTTATGACAGGATTGGCCGGTTCGGCGTGGATGAGCGGTGCCGGTATGGATGAATCGGATCCTGTGACGGTCTATTTCGAGATGCAGCCGGGAGAAACTCCAGCGGCCGGAATGGTGAAGTCCGAGGATGACGATTCCGTGGTCACCATATATACGACATTCAGCACTTTCGGAAAGATACCTGATGTCACTAATGAACTTGAAATCACCTTTGATTTCATGACTGTCTATGGGGAATCCCACAGCGAGACTTTAGATGTGACGGAAGCCTTTTCGGAAGATGTTGCCATTGATAATCAGTGGCTTCTGCTGAATCATACGATTGAAATCCCTGAGCCTCCTCCATCCTCTGGCGGCGGAGGCGGATTCAGCCCCGGAGTGGAGGACTGGGGCGACGTGAATGCCGATATAACGATCTGACAATTCATCCTGGTTTCCTCCTGTCATCCAGAGTCCTCCTGAGCGGAGCGAAGGATATGAATGAAAGAAATAACAATAAAACACATTATAAACAATTAAAACATTAAAGATTATGAAAAAGTTATTGATCCTTGCAGCGATGGCAAGTGCAGCACTTGTCAGTTGCGTCAAGAATGAACCGGCTCCGTCTGTAACGGATCGGCAGGAGATCACTTTTGCTCCGCCTGTGGTGGGGGTTACCACCAAAAGTGTGGACTTGGTTACGACGGCAAACATCGCTGGGGCGTTCTCTGTTTATGGTTATTATCACTCGGGTGATTATGCTGGCTTTAATGCAGAAGATACATATACTTATATGGAAAATGTTGAAGTAACGAAAGATGACGATTTTTATTCAGCAGAAAACCAAACGTATGCTTCATGGATAACAGATGACAATAATGATTATTACTGGCCAAAGACCGGAAAGATGACTTTTGTTGCGTATTATCCTTCATTGAAGAATACTACAGATCAGACATCAGATTATTATGTCAACCATACTGAAGCGGGAATCCAGTTTAAAAACTATGTTGTGGATGAAAAAGCTGATGTTGATTTAATGTTTAGTGATAGGGCTTATAATAAGGTTAAATCTGATGAGAAGCTTAATATTTCTCAATATTATGGTGTAGAACTGGTTTTCAAACATGCGTTGTCTGCTATTCGCTTTAAATTTAAAGCAGCATCAGAGTTGGTTGATAATAATGGGGGACCGAAATACACTTTTGTTGTGGAAGAGGTTAAACTATTGAATGTTCATTCGAAGGGTGATTTTAATCAAGGACTGAATGAGAGCGATAATATAAATGCCCCTACAGGCGAAGCAGCTACTACAGATTGGAACACGAGCACTGCCAGGGAATATACTGCATATACAAAAGGAAACGGCGAAGGCTTGTCAATCGATTCCGAGACACTTGTCGAGTCTTATGATGTTGCTAACAACAAAACAAATGGAGCCAATCTTATTCTACTTCCTCAGTCATTGAATCATGATGGTGCTGATGGTAATGTGACAGTTCAGGTTACTTATAAGCTAAGGCACGATAAAATGGAGGAAGGACATTGGATTGCAGGAAATACAGTTCAAGCAGAGTTGTCAACTAACAATGTTGATAATTGGTTAAGAGGTTATATTTACACATATAATCTTACACTGAGTCTGGATAAGATTGAGTTTGCCCCATCTGTAATAGAATGGGTTGACTTTGATTCAGATAGCTCTACAGCTGATGTCACCGATCCTATAGATGTCACGGTTCCAGATCAGGCATCTTAAGATAGCATAATATCACCCTGCCCGACACACACAACACACACAACACACAATTTTCAGGGCCGGGTGATAAAGCCCCCGCAGGCCTGACCGCCTGCGGGGGTGCAAAGACAATGAAAAGAAAACCTGCATATCTGATAGCGGAGGCATTGATGCTGACGGCCTGTGCCATCGACCGACCTCAGGACTATAATCCCGAGCTCCGGCTGATGTTCCAGCCTGACATGTACATGCATGTCTCTCATGAGGACATCGACCGTTTCCCGACTGACGGGACTTTCGGAGTGGCGGCCTGGGTGCTTCCGGAAGATGTCACATGGGCGGAAGGCTCAGGACAGGCGGAGGAATTCATCCCTCTGTCGGAGGCGCGCAGCATGGAGGTGTTCATAACCGATACGACGCTCCGTCAGACGGTGAAAGATACTCTGTGGGGATTGGCCGACCATGTGCATTGGCCGGAGAAGAGCACCAATCTGACCTTTCTTGCCTATTCTCCTTATGATGCACTTTGCGGGTGTGACCGGGACAGAGGTATAAGCTGGAGCGTGGATGTGCTTGAGGATCAGACAGATCTGCTCTACACTTCTCCGCATGCCGACATGCAGAAGATCAGGGACGGATGGGTGGTGCAGCTTATTTTCGAACATGCCTTGAGCCGGATGGACTTCAGGGTGAAGCACAGGGTGGAGGATGACGAGAAGATAACGGTGAAGAAGATAACCGTCGGCGGGATGTATCACAAGGGTGTTTTTCAGTCATTGCCTGCTCCTCAATGGACTCTTGGCGGAAGCCGGATTCCCGTGACTTTCTTTGAAGGTAATGCCGAAGCGGGACCTCTTCCTCAGGAGATGGGAGACTACAGGATGGTGATCCCTCAGGAACTGGACACCTATGTGACCGTGGAATACGAATACACGACCTTTGCTGACACTTCGATAGAACTGAATGTCCGTACCGTTCCGCTCAGGACTAAGATCGTACCGGGAAGGAGTTATACCTATACCCTGACTGTGGGCATAGACGATGTGAAATTCATGCTTGAACTTATAGAAGAAGATGATGAATAGATATAGTTTCATAGCTTTGCTGATGTTCGTCCTGGCTTCATGTTCGGAGAGCAGGCTGCGCACCGACGGTTCCGATGCAATAAGGCTGACCGTGGATGTGCCGGAAACGCGTGCGTCTATGTTCGAGGGCAATGCTTCATTGTTTGACAAGGATGTAGGCGGACGCAGCTTCATGGCCTATTCATATATGGCTGGGGACGGAAAGACCTATATAGATGCGGCGGAGGTGGAATATTTTGAGGCTGCCGATGACTGGCGTTTTATCGATGCCTCAGGCAATTACATCAACTACTACTGGCCGAAGAACGGGAAACTGAACTTTTTTGCACACATGCCGGCGGTCAAGAGCGAGGCAGCGGTCACTGAGGTCGGATACAGTCATGGCGACGGCCCTTATTTCTTGTTCGACCTGCCGTTGTATTCTTATGATCCGGAAGAAAAAGATTCCAAGGTTCCTGAATCATCCCCGAATCAGGAGGCCCTCAAGGAATTCATCTATGCCTATTCTCCTGACCGGGACAAGTCCTCCCAAGACGTTGATGACGGGATAAGGTTACAGTTCATGCATCCGTTTGCCGCCCTGTATTTCGATCTGGGCATATCTTACCGTATGACGTTAGAGAGTATGACCATCAAGGGATTAGGCTATAAGGGGAAGTATGAATTCAAGGACGGCGGATGGACTTTGGAGTCTGAAGATGTTACAGGCGATCTGTATATAAGCGTTCAGGAAAATGTCCCGAGTGAATACCTCAATTTCAACTCTTCTATCGGCGGACCTTATCTCGTAATGCCTCAGGCTACGACAGGTCTGCAGCTCAGTATCAAAGGCAGAAGGCTGGACGATAGTGATTATGACGAGACGGTCAGCCTGAATGTTCCGGGTGTCACGAATTGGGAAGCCGGGAAGAAATATCGCTACACCCTCAATCTCGGCCAGGCCGATGCGGAGATTCTGTTCAAGGTGGCCGTTGAGGAATGGGGTGTGGTAAGTCATAAGAACAATATCAATGTGGAATAAGATGAAGAAACCGTTTTATATATGTCTGTTGCTCTGTCTGTGCTCCTGCGACCATTCCGGAGTGCAGGACCGTCCCGATGCCGGCAGCGGGATATGGCTGTCTGCGCGGGTGGAGGGCTCCGTGGCGACTAAAAAGCCGTATGTGCCTTATGAGGATGCGGACAGCGAACCCGATTATCCTACCTCGGAGAGGGTCCTGTCTGCCGATGTGTGGGGCTCTACCGTAAAATATCTGTTCAAGCATGAATTGAAAGATGATGGGAAACCTTATGACGGGAGTGGGACTGACGGTAAAGTGGCTATACACACCAATGCCTCTTTCAGAAGCGGTGACCCTCAGCTGTTGAGTGCAGCCATATATGGCAAGGGCGATGGCAGTACTCCGGAAGTGTATTTTGTGGCATTTCATCCTATGGGGTGGACTACTGCGGCTGCCGGTGCTGCCGATGAAGGAAAGGTTGCGGCTTATAGCTTCGACGGCAATGATGATGTGATGTTTGCCCCTCAGGTGTCAGGTCATTATGCTACGGACTACGAGAAATCCCCTCAGCTTTATTTCCGCCATCTTCTCACATGGCTCAGAATCGAAGTCAAGGCCGAGAGCGAGACCGTCTCTGATGCATGGGGAAAAATAACGGCGATGACGCTGAAGTCAAAGAACAAGGTGACTGTGAATCTGTCGGAAAGTGCATATCTTGAGACGACTGAGGACTCGAAAACCATATATACGTACAAGGGTTTTGAGGAAGATGACGGGCATATATCTTTCTCCGGCGAGGTGGATATGGCTTTCTTCTGCACTGAAGATGAAGAAGTATATGTAGAAGACAAGGTGACCGTCAGGAAGAAATTCACAGACGAAAGGTTTCCTGCTGGCCACAGCGGAAGTGAAGACGGCGGATATAAGATACCGGGCAAGTTCGATTCGGCGGTGGAAGATATAGACCCTGTGGAAGTGGCCTATGTGATGTGCGCTCCTGTGGTTGCCACGGATATGGTTGTCGTTGATGGAAAAGATGTGGATTCTGCGGAATACGAGATCACAGTTGTAACGGAAAAGAGAACTGTGACCGTGCCTGTTGACCTTAGGGTCGAGGTTGATGGGGAGGATGTTCCTTATAAAGGTTCCACAAGATGCAGGCAGTTTACCCTCAGCCTGCTTTTCAAGATGGGAAATACGGTGAGTGCCACTGTTTATGCGAAGGACTGGATACCGGATGGAGTGATAGTCAGCTATTTGGGTGATGGGGAGATAAAATGATGAAGAATTCAATATATATTATGACAATTATTGTCACGGCCGTGATGCTGACCGGCTGCTCGCGTGTCGTTGCTGACATTCAGGAGCGCGCTGTCATGATGAGCGCCGATGTCTGTGGACCTGACGTTGTTACTAAGGCTTCAGGCGAAGTCTATACGGGCGAGGTTCCCACGGCAGATAATCCGCTTGCGGTGGATCTTTGGTTTTCTGAAGAATCTGGAAAATACGGGACTGAGACTCCGGGAAACACAGAGACTTATATCCCATGTCATACCAAGATGACATTCGATACGGGCAATCCGGTGGCTGTGCTTTATGAAGGGGATTCAGGAAAGGCTCTCAAATATCCGACAGACGGGAACATAATGTGCATGGGCTTTTATCCTCAGGGCGTCTGGACCTGGTCCGGGACAGACGGAGTTGTCGCCACTGCGGAAATAGACGGTTCGGATGACCTGATGTTCGCTCCGGAGATAACGGGAAACTGGAACGATAAATTCGGACCGCAGCAGTACAGTCACGTCCTGACATGGCTGGAGATAGTAGGATGTGCGACCTCACATGATGCAGATGATGCATGGGGGAAGATAACGAAGATAAGCGTTTCTTCCAAAAGTGTCGTAAATATAAGTGCGGCTGACAACTCAACTGCCTATGCGGGTGATGATATTTCAATCCTTGCTCTCGACGATTCTGAAGGCAGGGATCTCAAGGTGGTTTTTGACAATACGGAAACTGGTGTTTACGGGTCGGTGTTCGTCAGTCCTGCAGAGTCTGTCACCGTCACCGTTCTGACCTCTGACGGCAAGACTGCGGAGAAAACGATTGCTCCTGCCGGTGGCTTCATGGCGGGACGCCAGTATGTGGTGGCTCTGTATTTCGATCCCCTTGCCATCATCGACGGATTCTGTACCTTGACTTCTTGGGAAAATGAGAATGACAATCTATATATCAGGTAACTGACAGATATGAATATTAAGATACATATATGGATCATTGGGGCATTGATGCTTTTCCTCTCAGGATGCGTTGAGGAGATTGACCGTCATGTCTATCCGGGCGAATATATAACCTTCACGGCCGGCATGTCCTCATATACGACAAAGGGCGGGGATGCGTTAAGCTCTGTAGCCGGGAAACTGGGCGTCGAAGAGGAGGACTGGATTGTGGAGGCCGGTACAAAGGCATCTCCGACCGTCCGGCTTACGGGGTCGGCAGGAGTGATTGCATATATGTATGACGATCCGTGGACAGGCAAAGAGACTCCATGGCCTGAGATGACCAATTCCGAATTTGTATTTGAGGGGAACATGCTTTCCGCCAGGACACCGGTGCGATGGACGGAGGTGTCTAAGGAAAGACTGAAAGTCTATGCCTATGCTCCGTATATGGAACTGGAAGGGCTCGGGGCAGCCATGTCGATACCGTATTCTGTTCCGGCTGAAGTGGGGGAACAGCTTGACATCATTGTGGCGAAGCAGGATGTCGTGGTCGATTCCGAGAAGAACGGAAGCATTGACCTTGATTTTCAACACATATTGACGGCAGTCCGTTTCAAGATGGGGTTCGGCAGCAATGTGAAAGTGAAATCACTGACTGTCAATAATGTGTATGGGGCAGGGCTTTTCAGTCTGGGAGGGAATGCCGGTTCAGGATGGAGTTTTGTTGACGGTGTGCATTTCCAGAACAGCAGTTTTTCTATAGACTTGGGAGATGGCCGGGAATTCAGTTCAGGTGACATGATCAACGAAGACGACCTGACTTTGATGCTCATCCCTCAGACTCTGTCCTCGGAATCTTCTTTGACCTTGGAATATACGGATGGAACTGAAGTCAAGTCTTTGGTGTTTCCTCTCGACGGCAAGATCTGGGGTCCCGGCAGGATGGTCACTTATACCCTCTACAATGAGGCTCAGAACACTCGTATATATTTCGATCTGGCTGCTGGGGATGTGGTTATCAACGCTTCCGGATATTCAGGAAAAAGATATGAAAGGCAAGGTGAGGAAACGGTCTTGATAGACGTCAGCGGCAGCCACTCTTCGGCAAATACGTATTATGTATATCAGTCAACCGAGACAAACAGGGGAGGTGATGTGCCTCCGACTTATCCGGATGTCGTACATAATGGCATGTCCTGGCCGGAATTCATTACAAACAATCCGATAGTTGAAGATGTTATCCATGCATGGGACAGTAAGGATGGCTTATCCGGAGCGGTACGTAATGCAGGAAGGACGGCGACGGAATATAGGATCGATGTGTCGGGGGCTGTGCAATGCAATCTTGTCATAGATAATATATACTCCAAATATCATCACATTAAATGGAAAGACGACGATATACTGCCTATACCGAACGGTAAAAAACATGGTGACTGGGTGGCGCAGCAAAGATATTTCGGTGGTATAGCCTTCAGACCCATCGGTTCTTCTGCAAGGCTTACTGTCAATATGGTCGGCGATAACAGAGTCGGATGTGTCCACTATGACAATAATTCGTCCGGGACGGAACTGGTATTTCAGGGGACAGGTTCCATAACTGTGGCGGATGCCGACTATAATGTCATTCCATGGAACTACATGACATATATCGGAGTAACTGCTATGGCGGAGGATACTTATGTCTCGAACCATTGGAATTCTGCAATCGGCGACTCGGATTCAGGAGACCACTGTTTAGGGATAATCATCAATAGCGGTGTCGTGTATGCCGGTACGACAAAGGCAGAGAACTGTACTGCAATAGGTGGGGGTGGAAACGGAAAAGGTATTGTTGTCATAAACGGTGGCAATGTGACTGCGGTTGCGGCTACTACGGGAACGGCAATAGGGGGAGGAATCGGATTCCAGTCTAATGGAGGGGCAGGCGATGTGACTGTCAAAGGCGGTAATGTCTATGCCTATAATCATGCAAACAGATGGGATATACCGAGTTCGGCCATTGGAGGGGCCGGTTCAAGTGTGTCATCCGGAAATACCGGGACCGTGAGGATTTACGGAGGAAATGTCTATGCTCAGACAGCGTTGGGTACGGCGATAGGCGGGGGTAGCAGCCAATACGTATATGGCGGTAAGGCATATGTCTATATTACCGGTGGATCTGTTACTGCCAAGAGTGTCGCTTCCGGCTCGATCAGTGCCGGTGCTGGAATCGGAGGAGGCACGGGATGCAGCAGCGGAATCTTAACTAATGACTCAAGTGGTAAGCTGAGAGAGGTATATGGCGGAGATGCCACAATAGAGATATCCGGAAATGCAGTCGTAGAGACGGGTTCCATAGGCGGCGGCAAGAGCGGACACCAGACCGGTAGTATCGGCACAGCGGTCATAAACGTCAGCGGCGGTTATGTTCAGGGCCAGTTCGTGATGGCGGCGGGATCTTCTACAGCTCCGACCTTCACCATGACAGGTGGAGTCATCCGCAACAGCAAGACTGCGGACGATGCTGATGACTATTACAATATCGTCAAGAATGGCGGAGCAGTATATATGGAGGACGGCAAATTCGATATGTCGGGCGGCACCATTACCGGCTGTTCAGCCGAAAAGGGTGGGGCAGTGTATATCAGCAAGGGTGAGAAATCTCTGGTTGACCCGTCTTTCTCGATGAAAGGCGGAATCATAGAGAACTGCATTTCAACAGGCGACGGAGGTGCCGTTTATCTTGAGAACGGCACGGTGACCATAAGCGGCTCGGCCCAGATTCTTGATAATGTGAGCAGGGGAAGCGGTGGGGCTGTATGTGTCCGAAAGACATCTTCGTCCGTTCCGTCATTTACCATGTCGGGAGGTCGCTTAGACCGCAACGTGGCGGTATCGGGAGGCGGTGCCGTATATATTGAAGGAGGTGATGTGGATGTCTTAGGCGGCGGGATAAGCGGAAACATAGTGGAGGAAGGCAACGGAGGCGCAATCTGTATTAATTCCGGCAGTTTCCTTATGAACGGCGCATCTGCTGAAATCAACGGAAATGTTGCCCAGATGTCCTCTGGTAGCGTCGGCGGTTACGGTGGCGGTGTGTATGTAACTTCGGGTTCCGAGAAGGTGGATGTCGATATTTTTTCAGGCATGATAAAGGGCAATTCCTCTTCAATGCGTGGCGGGGGCATAGCTGTGGATATGAGCAGCGGTGTCGAGGCTGAGGTTGTTGTGGGTGTATCCGGCAGCAGCAGTACCGACAATCCTGACATAACCGGCAATGTGACCCTTTATGAGGGCGGCGGCCTTTATGTGAACGGTTCCGCTGCTGATGTCATCATCAATTCCGGTCAGATCGTGGACAACAGGACCGTAGGTTATGTGGCTAATCCCGATGTGATGAACGAGGGCGGTATGGTGACGTTGAACGGCGGTGAGGTGGCTTCGGTCTATGTCCATTATGAAGCGAATTACGAAAATGCCGCCGCTCTCGCTTCCCAGCGCATAGTGACTGACACCAAGAATATCCTTTCGGCCCCGTCAGTTTCAAGGAACGGCTTCAAGTTCGTCCGCTGGAACACCCGGCAGGACGGTCTCGGAACCGATTATACTGACGGTCAGATAGTGAAGCGCAGTTCAGACCTTACCCTTTATGCCATCTGGACTGTGGATTGATCCGGAATGCAGCCGTATTGAAGGAGCTGCTCTGCTGCTTCATCTTTTGCGTCTATAAAAAAAATAAGTATTTTTGTAGTTTGTAAAAAATCGGCTTGTTGTGATGGATACGGAACTTTTTCTTCAGATGCTTCAGATTGACTCCACTTCAGGAAAGGAAGGGGAGCTTTCCGCCTTTCTTGCCGAAAGGCTGCTGACTCCGAAATGCCGTGTGGAGAGGTTCCCTGTAGAATCCATGACCGGCGACTGTCCTGATGGTCATCCGCTTCCGGAAAACCTTCTCTTCAGCTGGGGCACTCCGAAAGTTCTATTCTGCACCCATCTCGACACTGTCCCTCCGTACATGTCTCCGTCTCTTCATCCTATGTCCCTCGAAGCTGACAGGGGATGTAACGGTACCACGGCGATAAATGGCCGTGGCACCTGTGATGCAAAAGGCCAGATTTTCGCAATGTATTCAGCCTGCCTCGAACTTGAAAGACAAGGCTGCACCGGCTTCGGCCTTCTCCTGCTCGCTGGAGAAGAGACCGGATCCCATGGAGCGAAAGCCTTCAATAAGGTATCATCAGCGACCGGGGCCAGATCCTATAAACCGGATGAAATATGGCTTATAGTCGGTGAACCGACAGACAACTGCATGGCCTCAGCCGCCAAAGGCACAAAATCCTTCGAGGTGGAATTTACGGGAGAAGCCTTCCACTCAGGCTACCCGGAACATGGACGAAGCGCGGTGATGATGTTCAATGACTTTGTGAACGCACTCCGCAGCATCCGTTTTCCGTACGACGAGATTCTCGGTGAGACGACCTGGAACATCGGACGCCTCAGCAGCGGCAATCCTCAGAACATTCTCAGTGACCGCCTCACATGCAGGATATACTTCAGGACAACCTTTGAGACGGATGAGATGGTCTGCAATGTCATGACGAATATTGCCGGCGTGAAGGCCCGTCTGCGTTTCGGCCGTCCGCGGGTCCAGGATGGCTCGGATATAGTGGCAAAGGAAGTGGCTGACTGGCAGAAATATATGAAGGTGACGGCTTACGGCGGAGATGACCCTACCAGATTCGAGGTACTCGAGGGATTCCCGAGCAGGCCTGTGGCATTCGGAAGCGATGCCCCTCAGCTGAAGGCCTTCGGACACAAGATCCTGTGTGGCCCGGGCTCAATCCTCGTCGCACACCGCGATGACGAGCATATAACGCTCCATGACATAGAAACCGCAGTGCAGAACTATATAAATATTTATAAGAAATTGGGAATGATAAAGTTGTAAACACATGACCATTCCCCCGAAGTGGTAGGATAAAGTATAACTTAAACTGATATTATGATAATAATGAAGTTTGGCGGCACTTCAGTTGCCAATTTTGAAGCGATTACCAGAACGATCTTTATAATCGGAGGCAAACTGGATCAGAAACCGGTAGTGGTGGTTTCTGCATTGTCGAAGGTTACCGATCTCCTTTATAGGATTTCGGATGCGGCTGCAGCAAAGGATGCCGCGCAGACAAGGGCGCTTCTTGCAGAACTACGTCAACGTCATGTCGCACTCGCATCTCAACTGCTGGAGCAGAGCCCGATGATGAAGGAGGATGCCGTGGCGCGTGTGAATGCAATCTGCGACGAAGTTGACGCACTTGCCAATGCAGTCTGCGCCGTCGGTGAACTTTCTGACCGCAACAAGGCCATCATCATATCCAACGGTGAACTTCTGTCATCGACCATCATCTGTTTTGCCATGAATGCAAAGGGCATACGCACCAATTTCGTCGATGCCCGCAAGATGATGATAACAAATGATTCATATATGAAGGGCGAGCCTGTCGTGGATGAGATCACTGCAAGGGTTCCGGGCATGGTGGAAGAGGCTTACAAGGGAATGGATGCCGTAATCACTCAGGGATTCATCGCTTCGAACCTCAAGGGTGAGCAGACAGTTCTCGGCCGTGGCGGTTCGGACTATTCGGCGTCTCTCATAGGTATGTCCGTGGATGCCGACAGGATAGAGATCTGGACGGATGTGGATGGTGTGCGTACGGCAGATCCCCGCAGAGTGGCCAATACCAAATATCTTGAGAAGATTTCCTTTGAAGAGGCGGCCGAAATGGCTCATTTCGGAGCCAAGGTCCTTCATCCTCTGACTATCGAGCCGGCAGTGAAGAAGAATATACCTATATATGTTCTTAATTCGATGAATCCGTCGGGCAAAGGTACCGCTATTCTCCGCAGCGAACTTATTGAGGACGGTGTCAAGTCCGTATCGTTCAAGGAGAACATCAGGGTAATCAACATCTTCTCCATGAAGATGATCAACACTTCCGGCTTCCTCCGCAGAGTGTTCGAGATCTTCAGCGAAAGCAAGGTGTCCGTTGACCTCATCAGTACTTCTGAGGCGAATATCTCTGTGACAGTTGACGCTTCTGAGAAGATAGACAAGGTTGTCGAAGAATTGTCGGAATTTGCCGATGTGATCGTGGATGACGACAAGTCACAGGTCTCGGTGATAGGCAAGAATATCGTCCGTCTGAACGGAATGCTCAAAAAGACCTTCACTCCGCTGAAGAAATGCAATGTGTATATGATTTCGCAGGGCGCGTCATTTGTCAATATCAGCTTTGTTGTTGACCGTGAGGAACTTGACGAGGTCGTGACCGGCCTCCATGACCACCTTTTCGACAATCCGGAGGAACCGGTCGCGTGGTAGCATGATGATATTGAAATTAGGAATAAGGTAGAGAATATGAAGATTTTAATAAGCGGATACGGAAAAATGGGAAAGATGATCGAGAAGATCATCTTGTCAAAAGATATAGAATATGCGGGCTGGAGCGAAGCTGTGACGGAGACAGACCCCGCACTGGCAAAGGAATGTGTGTGCATCGACTTTACGACGCCTGCGGCATTCCGCGCCAACTATAAGTTCCTGGCAGAGAATTTCAAGGCGGTGGTAGTGGGTACGACAGGATGGGCGGATATCAAGGATGAAGTGATCTCTTACTTCGAGAAATGCGGCACCACGATGATCTGGGCTTCGAATTTCTCGATAGGCGTCAATGTCTTTTTCGCCGTGACCGACCATGTTTCCCGCCTTCTCGGTGAGGCGGGCGGCTATAGTCCTTACATGGTGGAGATGCACCATTGTCACAAACTTGATGCTCCGAGCGGTACTGCGAAGAGCCTTGCCGACATAGTGGATGCCAATATGGGCACCCGTACCGACATCCAGTCAGTGCGTTGCGGAGAGATTCCGGGCGTACATACCGTAGGCTTCGAGGGGGCGGATGACCGTATCACGATGACTCACGAAGCCTTTTCCCGTAACGGTTTTGCAGTGGGCGCTGTGACTGCGGCCCTTAAGACTGAAGACTTGACCGGCGTGCATGAATTCCGTGACATTGTCATTTCGACCACCGGCCCTCAGGCCTAAGTGGAGAAATCTATGAACAAGAAATTATGAAAAATATGACATACATAGACTTATCAGGCTGCGGAACTGCCCTGATAACACCTTTCCGAAACGGCGAAATCGACTACGAAGCATTTGCGTCGTTGGTTGACAGGCAGGTCGCTGCCGGAATCGATGTCCTCGTTCCTCTCGGAACAACAGGCGAGACCCCGTGTCTTGAGGATGAGGAACGCATAAAGATTCTGCAGCTGGCGAAGGAACACAGCTGCGGACGTCCTGTGATGGCCGGCGGCGGCACAAACTCCCTCCGCCACACCCTCAGAAGCATGGATATGCTTGCTCCTCATGGCGTGGATGCATTCCTGATTGTTGTACCTTATTATAACAAGCCGACTCAGGAGGGTCAGTACCAGTACTTCAAGGCCGTGGCCGAGTCAACCGACAAGCCTATAGTCCTATATAATGTACCGGGCCGTACGGGAGCGAACATGACTGCCGGGACTGCGCTCAGACTTGCTGAGATAGACAATATTGTCGCAATAAAGGAGGCTTCCGGCAACAGGGAGCAGATAATGGAGATTCTCCGCAATGCTCCGGCAGGCTTCCAGGTGCTCAGCGGAAATGATGACGACACTCTCTGGATGATGGAGAACGGCGGCGCCGGCGTCATCAGCGTGGCTTCGAATGTGGCGCCTGTGCAGATGGCCGGATTCGTGAAGGCCATCCGTGAAGGCAGACATGAAGAGGCCCGCGCCATGAATGAGAAACTGACTCCGCTTTTCACCAACTGTTTCGTGGAAAGCAACCCTATTCCGGCAAAGGCGGCTATGGCGGCTATGGGGCTGATCGCCAACGAACTGCGTCTGCCTCTCGTCCCTTGTCAGCCATCCACATACGACCTCATGGTCGAAACCATAAATGCTTTGATGTAGTCCCACCTTGGACGGTCTTATTGCTGAAATCGGCCGAGATGTCAATGAAAAGTACTGAACTGAAATGCGACACCTTAGCCGAAAAAACAGTTTCTTATGTCTGAGGTGTATATATGAAATGAAAATGAAAGAAAGAGAAACATTCAATAATCTGATGGCCGACCTGGAAAGCGGCAAGGTACGTGTAGCCGAATATGTTGACGGCGAGTGGAAGGTAAATTCATGGGTGAAGGAAGGCATTCTTGAGGGTTTCCGTCTCGGAAAACTGACGGATATGTCTGAGGGACAGTTCCCGTTCTTTGACAAGGATACGATTCCGGTCAGAAGTTTCACCGCAGAGAGCGGTGTCAGGATAGTTCCCGGTGGCAGCAGCGTGCGCAGGGGAGCTTATCTCGCGCCTTCTGTGATTATGATGCCGCCGGCCTATGTGAATATCGGTGCTTACGTGGATGAGGGAACCATGATCGACTCTCATGCCCTTGTCGGTTCATGCGCTCAGGTGGGTAAGCACGTCCATCTGTCGGCTGCCTCGCAGCTGGGTGGAGTCCTTGAACCGGTGGGTGCACTGCCGGTCATCATCGAGGATGATGTGTTCATCGGCGGCAACTGCGGAATTTATGAAGGAACCATAGTGAAGAAGAATGCCGTCATAGGCACAGGCGTAATAATCAATGCTTCCACTGCCATATTCGACTCTACGACAGGAGAATACATCAGGGCGAACCCGAAGGGACAGATCGTTGTGCCGGAGGGCGCGGTGGTCGTGGCGGGAAGCCGTCCTATGTCGAAAGGGCCGGGAGCCGAGCTTGGCATTCATCTTTATTGCCCTGTCATCGTGAAATACCGTGACGAAAAGACATCTGGCTCCATTACCCTTGAAGACATGCTGAGATAAGGGCCTTCATTGCCGCTCAGGATGACAATTCTTAATGGCGAATATGTACGACAATATTTTTTCAAAAGATACAGAATCCTTCTTCAGGTCACCCGTAAGAGACATCTTCAAAAGGGTTGACCTGAACTCAATATACTCCTTTGCCGGCGGATATCCCTCTGCTGAAACCTTTCCTCTTGACGAGATCCGTCAGACAATGTCCGAAGTCATAGACAAGTATGGCGGGAAGGCATTCCAGTATGGTGCCACACAGGGAGTTCTGGAACTTCGCGAAGCTGTTGCCGGGCGATATGGCGTGCCTGTCGAAAGGGTGCAGATCACATCCTCATCCCAGCAGGGTATAGATGTATGCACAAGAGTCATGATCGACCCGGGCGATGTAGTCCTCACCTCGAATCCGTCCTATCTCGGTGCCCTGCAGTCATTCTGCTCATATCGCGCCGACATCAGAGGTGTAGGTCATTCATCCGATCCGGCAGCCTTCCGCGAGGCCTATGAAGATGCCATCTCACAGGCTCAGGCCGATGGAAAGAAGATCAAGTTCCTCTATATGATTCCGGATTTTCAGAATCCGTCGGGAGAGACTCTGAGCATGAAAGAGCGCAGGATCCTTGTCGAACTGGCCCGCAGGCATGATTTCCTGATAGTCGAAGACAGTCCTTACAGGGAATTGCGCTATGAAGGAGAGCATGTGCCTTCCATATATTCCCTCGATCCTGATAGGGTGATTCATCTCGGATCCTTCTCCAAGATATTCGCTCCGGGCTTCCGTCTCGGATGGGCCATAGCGCATCCGGACATCCTCGACAAGATATATGTCTGCAAGCAGTCTTTGGACCTCTGTCCTCCGATTTTCGATCAGTATGTGGCTGCGGAATTCCTCAGAAGCGGCAGACTCGATGCCAATCTTGTCAGAAGCATCGCCTTATATAAGGAAAGGCGTGATCTTCTGCTGAAACTTCTTGAGGTCCATATGCCGCAGGGAGTGACCTGGACCCGTCCTGAAGGTGGCCTCTTCCTCTTTCTGACCTTGCCGGAGGGATTTGATGCCGTGAAGTTCTACGATACCGCCTTAGATGCCGGTGTGGCCTACGTGGCCGGTGAATTCTTCCATCCGGACCGCAGTGGCAAGAACACCATGCGTCTCAACTTCTCTTTCATGAGTCCCGACCGCATAACCGAAGGCGTCCGCCTTCTCGCATCGCTGGTCACTCAACAGATTGATTCTCAATGATATGCTGTAATCCGCTGCTGTCCGGAGACGGCGGCGAATGTGTGCAAGTGGTTGAAATATAGAAAGTTAGCTGCCATGAAGTTTTACAAATACCAAGGTGCAGGAAATGATTTCCTGATTGCAGACAACAGGGACGGACACATATCTGTCTCAGACGGCATTATGACGGATGCGGAAGGGCGGGGTGTGGCCATCGCCGAGATCTGTGACAGACGATATGGTGTGGGAGCGGACGGCCTGATGCTTCTTGAGGAAGGAAGTCCGGCAGACGCTTCCGATTTCCGTATGACTTATTTCAATTCGGACGGTTCCGGGGGCATGATGTGCGGCAACGGAGGCCGGTGCATCGTGGCTTTTGCAGCCGATATGGGTGTGAAACCTTCTGAAGAAGGTTTTGTTTTCGATGCTGCCGACGGACTTCATGTCGCTCAGATTCTTGAAAATGGCCATAGGTGCAAGACCGTGCGCCTGAAGATGAAGGATGTCGCAGAAGTGGTGCGCTATGATTCCCTGCAAGGAGTCGGTTGCCCTTCCGACGGATTGTTTATGGATACCGGTACAAGGCATTTCGTGAGGATAGTCAGCGGACTTGAAGAATATGACATCGTGAAAGAAGGCCGCGATATAAGATATGACGCAGAAGAACTTCAGCCGGTGGGGGCCAATGTAAATTTCATTGAGCCGGCGGAAGGTGTACTGAAAGTGCGTACGTATGAGAAAGGGGTTGAAGATGAAACGTTTGCATGCGGTACGGGCATAGTCGCTTCGGCCATTGCAGCTTCTCTTTCGGGTATCGTTCCATCCGGGACGGACGGTGAGACCGTATATTATGATATACAGGCTAAGCGTGACCGGCTCAAGGTGGAGTTCAGAGCCTTGCAGGATGGTTTTGCGGCCAAAGATGTATATTTGACCGGTCCTGCTGCATTTGTTTCTGAAATCTTGTTTTGATGATACCGAAAAAGCATTATCTTTGTCCGGATCAATATATTAGTGGAATGAAGAAATTTCTTTTATTAGTTTTGACTGCTCTGACATTGTCATCTTGTTTCAAAGATGACGCTACTTATTCAGCAGAGTATTATGTTATTGCCACCTTTGAGTATAATCTTGCCGGCAACGACTTTTTTGGCAGTGACAGTCTGTTCTTTGATGTGGATTACGGTCTCGGAATAGGTTGGGGGGATGATATGGCATTCTATCATAAGCTCAATGATGAAAAGACCGAGTTCAAGGGGGGATTCATGCTCTCCATACTTAAGGGCAGCGTCGCTGAGTTGGGCAAGGACCCGGATCCAGTAGCGGACTTGTACAGGGCAAATGCCCCTGCGGACAGCACTGATACTTATCTCGTGTATCATCAGACTGATGTGATGCCGGTACATGATGTGGAATTTGTCACACATAAGTATGGCACATGCACCATGATCGGATGTGATGTTACGGTACCGGGATATGTGGCTTATGCCGTATCGGAGAATTTTACTGACGGCGACAGGCTGACCCTGACGGCGACAGGCTACAATGACGGAACAAAGACAGGCGAAGCCAGCATCGATCTTGCGTCGTGTGCCGATGGCAAGGTCACGGTTCTTTCAATGTGGAAAACTCTGGACCTCAGCAAGCTCGGGGCTATCCAATACATCGAGTTCGAGGTGGAGTCAACTTCGGATAGTGTCCCTGAGGCATTCTGTCTCGACAATATGCTGGCAAAGGTGAAGATAGAGTATTAGGGCTATATCAGGCCTGCAGGAATCTGCATTATGATCTCCTGATTTTCATGATCGACAGAGAGTATCAGATCTTCATGGAGCGGTATCATTACTGCTCCATTTTCTGTTTCTACCTCTATGCATGGATTGTTCGGGATGTCGATGAAATCAGTGATCTCTCCAACCTCATAAAGATCCAGCTCATCATCGGAGTCATTCCCGTCGGAATGAACATCTTCTTCCGGAGCCAGCAGCATCCATCCCACAAGTGCTGCAAATCCGTCATCTTCAAGAGACATTTCCGGAATCTGTGAATCCTCCACACACACGGCCTTGCCGGATATTTCCTCCACATCTTCCTGACTGCAGATGTCAGTGAGACGTACAAGGGCCTTTGAGTTGCCTCGTTTTGTGAATGATTCAATAAAAAAAGGAACCGGCAGTCCATCGAAAACGATGAACACCGGTTCTTTTAAGTTGATATCTTCAGGAGCGATGTCGCGGAAGCTCATTACAAGCTCTCCATCGGTACCGTTGGATTTCAACACCTGGGCAACCTGCTGCATAGAATTACTCAGCTGGTGTCTCCTCAGCCTCTGCAGCCTGTGCGGCAGCTTCAGCAGCGGCAGCCTCGGCAGCTGCGCGTGCAGCCTCCTCAGCCTCAGCCTTTCTCTTTGCGATAGCCTCAGCTCTCTCCTGATTTACCTTAGCCTCAGCAGCTACGGCAGCCTTATAAGCGGCAGCAGCGTCCTTGGTAAGTCCCTCTTTCTTTGCGTTTAC
>CAYXMV010000017.1:0-22826 GCA_964466235.1 uncultured Muribaculaceae bacterium
CTGATCCGTAGTCAGATGCTCTATTCAGTTGAGCTACGGAGCCGATTTGCAGCTACGCTGCTTTATCTCTACTCGTTGTCCTTTGCGACAGCGACCTTCTTCTCCTTTATACGAGCCTTCTTACCTGAGAGTTCACGGAGATAGAAGATACGTGCGCGACGAACTTTACCTACCTTGTTGAGCTCGATTGACTCGATGAACGGTGACTCGAATGGGAAAATCCTCTCTACTCCTACTCCACTTGCGACCTTGCGTACTGTGAAAGTCCTTGTTGCAGCCGAAGCTCCGCGGAGCTGAATAACTGTTCCTCTGAACTTCTGAAGTCTCTCCTTATCACCCTCCTTGATTCTGTATGTAACGGTAACTGTGTCACCGGCTTTGAATTTTGGGTAGCTGGCTACTTTCTCGTTTGCGAATGCCTGCTCTACTACTTTAATAAGATCCATTTCTTTGTCAAATTAAGTTTTATGGCAACATTGCGTTCTTTTTCACCCTGCGCAAGAGGTTGCTTTGATTTTGGGATTGCAAAGATAGGAATATTTTTTAATCCTGCAAACTTTTTTCACAAAAAACTTCAAATTTCTCAAATTCACTCTTCAGAGAATGATAGATCAGTCAAATAAATCCTTGATCTTATCGAAGAAATTTCTGTCGTCCTTTGTCGGATTAGGCTTGAATGAGTCCTTGTGACGGAGAGATTCCACCACAGCCTTCTCGTCTTTTTCAAGTTTCTTAGGAATCCACACCGCAATCTTGACATACATGTCACCGACGCCGCCATAACCGTTCACGGTCGGCAGTCCCTTGTTCCTGAGCCTTACGACCGTACCTGACTGGGTACCGGGCTCCACCTTTATCTTATATGCCCCATCAAGGCACGGAACCTCTACATCAGCTCCGAGAATCGCGTCAGGAAGGGATACCACCTTAGTATAATAGAGGTTATTGCCTTCACGCTTGAGATGTGGATGCTCCTGCTCTTCAATAACGACGAGGAGGTCTCCGTTTATACCGTTGTTCTTTGCAGCATGGCCTTCACCCTGGACGGTAAGCTGCATGCCTGCTTCCACTCCTGCCGGAATCTTGACCTTGATGGTCTCGCGTTTGCGCACAAGACCTGTACCGCCGCAGGTGCGGCACGGGTTAGCTATCACCTTGCCTTCACCGCCGCACTGCTGACATGTAGAATATGTCACAGTCTGCCCGAGGAATGAGTTTACCACTCGCTGCACCTGTCCTGTACCGTTACATCCAGGACACGTCTTGATATCCGAACTGTTCTTCGCACCCTTTCCGCCACATTCATGGCAAGATACGCTCTTCTCAATTGTAATATCCTTTTCAACCCCTTTAGCGATTTCCTCCAGAGTCAGCTTCACACGTACCCTGATGTCACGCCCGCGATATACTCTCTGCTGACGCTGGCCTGAGCGACCGCCACCGAAGCCGCCGCCAAAACCGCTGAATCCACCGAAGCCGCCGCCGAAGGCTCCTCCGAAAAGATCGTTGAGAATGTCATTAAGATTGCCGAAGCCACCGCTGAAGTCCGGACCTGCACCTTCTACGCCTGCGTGTCCGAACTGGTCATACTTGGCCCTTTTGTCGGAATCACTCAGAACGGAATAGGCCTCGGCCGCCTCCTTGAATTTCTCTTCGGCTGCCTTGTCGCCAGGATTCTTGTCCGGATGGTATTTCACGGCAAGTTTCCTGTATGCCTTCTTTATGTCATCTGCCGATGCGCTCTTGTCAACGCCCAGCACCTCATAATAATCTCTTTTGTTTGCCATAAAATTTCAGATTCTTCGACTATGGTCTGACGACCTTAGCTCAGAATGACAATTAATTATATACCGACCACAACTTTTGCGAAACGTACAACCTTGCCGTTAAGCGTATAACCGGTCTGAACGACATCGAACACCTTGCCTTTTCTGTCATCTTCCTGTACAGGGAACTGTGCAACAGCCTCGTGAAGATCGGTATCGAAATCCTTTCCGAGGGCCTCGATGACAGCAAGCCCCTTGCTCTGAAGATAAGAAAGCAGTTTGTGATAGATCAGTTCTGTACCTTCCTTGGCAGCATCGCTGTCAACAGAATCCTTGAGAACTGCAAGAGCCCTCTCACAATCATCCAGCACCGGCAGCAGACCCTTGATCGTATCCATCGAAGCCACACTCACGAGTTCGAGTTTTTCCTGCGACGTACGGCGACGGAAATTGTCGAACTCCGCCATCAGTCTTATATAGTCATCCTTGTCCTTCGCGACCTTTTCCTCAAGTTCCTCAACCTTCTTTTCGAGTTCCTCTATCCTTGTCTTCTCCTTCTTGCTTTCCTTCTTTGACGAAGGTTTCTTCTTTTCCTCCTGAACGGTCTTTTCCACGTCCTTCTCTGTGTTTTCTGACATATTCCTTAATCTCCTTATAACTTATCTTGCCTAACAGCAACGCTATAGTAAGCGCAATTGCCAATGATATCAACATAAAATCTGCAGCATCCGTTCCATCAAACGCGGACGCCGCTGCAAAGGTAACAAATAATCTGCCACCTGAAAAACACTGACATAATGTCAGTCCTGACCGACAAAACCTATAGTCCGTCTGTCAGTTCGAGCCATCTCAGTTCCTTTTCGTCAGTTTCTCCGATTATCTGTCCTATACGCCGGGATGCCTCCTGAAGCTTGTCAAATGCCATTGTCCCGCTGCTCAACTCGGCTTCAAGGCATGCCTTCTCCGCAGCGAGAGCCTCCAGTTCCATTTCAATCTGCTCCAGTTCCTTCTGTTCCTTATAGCTCAGTTTCTTCTTTCTGACTGGGGCTCTGTCGGAGGCCGATGCCTCTACAGCCTTCGCCATCCTCTCTTTGGCCGCCTTTTCTTCAGCCCTCGCCTTCGAGCGCTGATCCGCCTCATATTCCTTTATATATTCACGATATTCGCTGTAACTTCCCACGAAGTCCTTTACGACACCGTCACCGCAGAAGATGAAGAGATGATCCACAAGTTTGTCCAGGAAATGCCTGTCGTGTGAAACGATGATGAGGGATCCCCCGAATTCCTTAAGATATTCCTCAAGAATGTTAAGAGTGACTATGTCAAGGTCGTTTGTGGGTTCGTCGAGGATGAGAAGATTAGGCTGCTGCATGAGTATGGTCAGCAGGTAGAGCCTGCGTTTTTCGCCTCCGCTGAGTTTCTCGACCTTGTTGTTGAGCATTTCGTGCGGGAAGAGGAAGCGGTTGAGCAGCCATGTGTCATTCACAATATCCAGGACGGTATCGTCAGGATTGAATGCCATGCCGCTCTGGTGGTAATATCCGATCTTCAGAGACTCTCCCCTCTCTATGACGCCTGTGAGAAGCCCTTGCTGAGATGATGCCTTCTCCATCAGAGCCGCACGCTCTTCCGGGGAAACGCACGGAACCTCATAAACCATATCGGAAGTATAGTTCCCGGTAAGTATATTCAGAAAAGTTGATTTTCCGGCACCGTTCCTTCCGACGATTCCGACCTTCTCATAACGCTGGAAATTATATGTGAAGCCGTCGAGGTAGCATTTGTCTCCATAATAGAAACTGAGGTCCCTGCAGTTGATGATCTTGGTGCCGAGCCTTGCGGAGCCTTTCATGGCATCCATGTTCACCTGACTCTGCGTATAGGCCTGCGATGCCCTGTCCTTCAGTTCATAGAAGGCGTTGATGCGGTAGCGGGCCTTGCCTGTGCGGGCGCACGGCGTGCTTCGGATCCACTCAAGTTCACGACGCAGGATGTTGCGCACCTTGTCGGTCTCGGCATTATAGTTTGCTATCCTCTCCTCGCGTTTCTCAAGATAATTCATGTAATTGCCCTTATAGGTATATACGGCACCATGGTCCATCTCCATCACGATGTTGCAGACCCTGTCAAGGAAATATCTGTCGTGGGTGACCATAAGAAGGGTACAGCGCGAACGGCTCAGATAGCCTTCGAGAAATTCTATGGCGTCTATGTCGAGATGGTTGGTAGGCTCGTCCATGATGAAGAACTCAGCCTCGGAGGCAAGCATCCCGGCTATGGCAACCCTCTTCACCTCACCGCCGGAAAGTTCCTTCATCAGCTGATCAGGGTCAGGAAGATTGAAGTTGGTGAGGAATTTCACCACCCTTCTTTCATACTCCCATAGATGTTCCTGATCAAGTCCGGCGGTAAATTCGGCACTCGACGCCATAATCTGGTCGAATATCGTCTTTTCCGGATCGAAGTCATATTCCTGTTCCAGGAATGCTATCTTTATATCCTTCAGGAACATGATCCTTCCGCCCGAATCCGACTTGTCCTTCCCTGCAAGAATCTTCATCAGCGATGTCTTGCCGGTACCGTTCGGAGCAATGAGGGCGATCTTGTCGCCCTCATTTATATTGAAACCGATCTTCTCGAACAGAATCTTCGGTCCATAACTCTTGGATATGTTCTCTATCTGCAGGTAACTTGCCATACGTTCATTGAATGAGTCGGCAAAATTACATAATATTTCCGTAACTCAAGTTCCGCTGATGATAAATTGGAGGTCAGACCTGCGAAAGTCAAGTTCCTGCAATTCATCATTCAGCGCTTCAGGTATGACTTCAGAGATTCGAAATACTCTTCAAAAGCTGTGGTTCCGCCAGATGTGATCCGGCATATAGTCCGGGGTTTCCTGCCTTCGAAGGTCTTTTCCACCTCTATATATCCGGCTGCCGCAAGCTTGTCGATCTGTACGCTGAGATTGCCGGCAGTGGCACCTGTAGCCTCTCGGAGATAGACGAAGTCTGCCTCTTCGAGATTGACAAGCACGGACATGACTGCAAGACGCAGTTCGGAATGAAGCAATGGATCGAGTTTCCTGAACATGGTTTCCTAATCTTTAAACGCTTTGCGATTCATGATTATTCCCGGCAGGAGAAGGTCTATCAAGGCCACTCCGGCATAAATCAACGTTGACTCATACCCTTCCATCAGGAAGAAGGCAAGTGGACATGCTATGCCGGTGATGAATCCGCAGACAGTGAAAAGCCTGTTCTTGAGGACCACTCCGGTCATGGCTGCAGCGAATCCTATCAGCACCGCTATGTAATGGGCGATATACTGTGGAGCCACAAAAACGAATATCACGGCAAGAGCCGTTGCGAATATACCGAAAACCGTCCATATCTTGGCAAGGATGTCATTGAGAAAATTCTTCGCTCCGCTGACACATGTCTTTTTAGTCAGCACTACGGTCAAAGGCCATCCCACCAAAGGAAGTATGAACCACAGACAGTTCCAATAGAGATTGCCGGTGCAGGTCAGAAGAGCCCACACCGCAATTGAAAACACAGATACCAGGATTCCCCACAGAATCATCGGCATTCCGGCATTTTTCTCGAAATCACGACGGCTGCGGGCGATGGCATCACTTATAAGCCGGAGGCTCTTTTCAGGAGTCATTTCATTTGTTTCCATTCTATAAATCTTTAAAAATTAAACTTTTACCACCTCTTCACTCCCCTTCCGGACGGGAAATTCCGAGGTACTGTCCCGCGATGACAATGCAAATATAAACAAGTTTATTTTATAAACCAATGGCCAGGCATGAATTTTTAGTTAACTTTGAATGATTTTGCATGGTAAAGATGGAAAGCAGATATACAGACAGGGAAAGGTATTTCAATGAACTCGCACAGACCTCGCGCGAGTTCTATATAGACTATTTAGGGAGTCATAAAGATTTAGGAAAAGGATGCCGGGTGCTTGAGATCGGATGCGGTGAAGGAGGAAACCTCCTGCCGTTCGCTGAACTGGGATGTACTGTCACGGGACTTGACCTCGCACCGAAGAAAATAGAGAATGCCCGGAAATTCTTCGCCGGGAGAGGATATACTGGTGAATTTTCATGTTCAGACTTCCTTTCCGACACTCCCCCGCCGGGAGATATGCTGTACGACATCATAATCATCCACGACGTTATAGAGCACATAGAGCCGGAAAGCAAGAGACTGTTCTTCGAAAGGGCGGGCCTCTATATGAAAAGGGACGGAATCATATTTTTCGGTTTCCCAGCATGGCAGATGCCATTCGGAGGCCACCAGCATATCTGCCGGAGCAGACTATCCAGACTTCCCTTCATACATCTTCTGCCCAAAGGACTGTACAGGGCATGGCTCAAGGCTCTGAAGGAAAATCCCGCACAGATCGATGAACTGCTCAGCATAAAACGCTCGAAGATGACTCCGGAAAGCTTCGAAAGCATGGTCCGGACAGAAGGTTATGAGATCATTGACAGGACGTTATGGCTCATAACCCCACACTACAAAGCAAAATTCGGCCTTAAGCCCAGACGGCTCGCCAGTCCCTTCAGGAACCTGCCATATATCAGGAATTTCCTTACTACGTCCTGCTTTTACATAATAAGACGATAAGGCATGATGTCTGCCGGAGAATAACTTAAACGATATACTATGTCAACAGAACTGATTTCAATTACTGGTGTCCTGATAATATCCTGGACGGTACTCACATTACTCGACGCCATCATAAGCGGCCTCGCCGCACTCATTTTCGGGATAGGCTTCAGAAGGGCCTTTCTATGGGGCCTCCTGTCACTTGTCCTGCCTCCGCTTCTCATGTCCTACGGAACACTGATAGAACGCAACTTATATCAGGTAAAGAAGGTGGAAATAGCTTTCGACAGCATTCCGGAAGCGTTCGACGGCTACAGGATCGTACAGATTTCCGACATCCACGCCCGCTCTTTCGCAAAACGAGAGAAATCACTGCAGAGGGCGATAGACAAGATAAACGGATTGAATCCAGACCTCATCGCATTCACCGGCGACCTCGTGACATTGGTTCCAGAAGAATTGGAAGGACTCGGGCCCATACTCTCATCGCTCAAGGCGAAGGACGGAGTAGTTTCAGTGCTCGGGAACCATGATTACGGCATCTATGGTGGAGGACCTGGTTCTGAGAGTCACGGCCGGAGTACGGAGGAGGCAGTCAGGGAGATAGCCTGGAGACAAAAGGATATGGGATGGAATCTTCTTCTCAACGAGAGCATGACAATAAGAAAGGGGAAGGATTCCATAGCCGTAATCGGCGTTGAGAATACTTCCCCATCAAGACATTTTCCGTCAAAAGGTAATCTTACAAAGGCCTCAGAAGGGACGGAAGGCATGTTCCGCATACTGTTGTCCCATGATCCTATGCATTGGGAGATGGAGATACTCGGGAAAGACTATCCCCTCACCCTGTCGGGTCATACACATGCGATGCAGTTTGCCATCTTCGGATGGAGCCCGAGCCGCTATATGTTCAGGCAGCATAAAGGGCTCTACACTGAAGGCAGCCAGCATATCTATGTGAACATCGGACTCGGAGAGACAATCTTTCCCGCACGTATCGGCACCCCTCCGAAAATTACCCTCATAACTTTGAAGAAATCTTAGGAACTGTCTGAACTTTTCTGCAATAATAATTTTTCGCAGAAAAATTCAAACACTGTCTTAAAGATTCCAGCCGCAGTGCTGAAGGAACCACTCCTGATCGGCCTCCTTCATATTCGGCTGACGTTTGAGAATTTCAGGAAGGTCCTTATAGAGACTCATGAACTCTTCCGCGTGAGCTGCAGCATTGACGTAATCATAAAGGACCACCTCATTGAAGTTGGCCATCCATGCGAGAGGATCTATAGGATCCAGACCGGCACGGAACTTCATCAGCTCCACGGTCTTTGCCATTCTGCGTGAGAGTCCGGCAAGGCCGTCCGCAAGGACATTGTCTGCAGAAGGATATGTAATCTTGACGGCCTTTTCAGCAGCCGCCTCATTTACAGGCACATCTACGATGAAGGCCAGTCCCTCGTCAAGATACTCATAACCTGTTTCAAGACCGTTCACCTCCACCTTCACAGGAGCCACGGAAGCCAGGACTTTCACCTTGAAACGACGGTCGGCAGGCATTCCTTCATAGGATCCTTCACGCTGACCTATGACAATAGTATGTTCTGCACCGTTCCTTGTGGAAACAAGTGAGGTCACAGCATATTCAGAAGCATAATTCTTGTCATTTCCTGCATCCTCATACATACAGAAGCTTCCGTCCGATCCCGGGAATACTGTTACCACAATATCTTCATCATTGTCATTCAGATGATTGACATCATCACCGTAGAAAGGAAGGATCGAACCGGCCTTCACATAGATTCCGTATTCATCGATTGCGAAATGGCGCGTGAGCGTACGGCCGCCGTCAAGAAGGGTACCTGTGTGGAGTTCATACCAATGTCCTTCAGGAAGCCACACATCGACTGCAGCATAACCGTCCGTCCCCGGTGTGGTGACAGGGGCGATGAGCATGTCATCTCCGAACATATACTGGCTGCGGAAAGAATAGGCTTCCGGACATTCAGGATAATCATAATACATAGGACGGCAGAGAGAAATACCTTCATCATAGCCTTTGCGGGCCATTGCATATATATAAGGTACCATCTCGTAGCGCTGGCGCACTGTATTGCGGATCACGCCTGCATAGGTCTCTTCGAACACCCAAGGCTCCTTGTTCAGAGAACCGCTCTTCGAACTGTGGGTACGCATGATCGGACTGAAGGCACCGTACTGAAGCCAGCGGGTGTACATCTCCGGGTCTATGCCCTTGCCCTGGTCGAGATGTCCTCCGATGTCGTGGCTCCAATAGCCGTAGAGGACGTTCGACGCTGTCGATGTGAAATAAGGCTGGAACTCGAGGGACTTCCATGTGATGGTCGCATCGCCTGAGAAACCGATCTGATAACGGTGGTTTCCGAGGCCTCCCCAACGATGGTAGAGCAGCGGACGCTTGTTTCCGTTACGTTCCATGGCACTGAAGAACGCATAGTTGATCCACCATGTATTGTGCAGTTTGGTGAGTCTTGTGTCATAGACATGCTGCTGCCAGTCGAGCCACCAGAAATCAACACCCTCTTCTTCCATAGGATACAGGACATTCTCAAATACGCTCTTCATGAATTTCTTGTCGGAATTGACCCATGAAATCCTTTCCTTGGATGCCGGATCAATGCCGAGACTCTCGGCGAGAGCAGGATAACGCTGCTCATAATGGTCGAATCCGTCTGCCGGATGCAGATTGAGGGTGACCTTGAGGTCGTTCTCCTTGAGATAGCTCATGAATTTCTGAGGATCCGGAAAGACAGACCTGTTCCATGTCCAGCCTGTCCATCCTCCTCTGCCGGCATCAGTATAATGCCAGTCCATATCTATGACGAGCACATCAAGAGGTATGTCGAATGTATGGAACTTGTCTATGAGGTTGCGGAGTTCCTTGTCGGAATATGCCCAGTAACGGGACCACCAGTAGCCGAATGCAAAACGAGGCGGCAGCGGCATCTTGCCGGCAAAGAGGGTGAAGTCCTTGAGGGCAGCCTTATAGTCATGACCGTACGCCATGAAATACCAGTCCTGGCGCTCTCCCTCAGGTCTTTCCTCAACCCATGCCCAATCATCATCATCATCGAAGAGATAACTTTCAGAATCATCTATCAATGTCCATCCTTCCGTGGAGATCAGTCCGTCCTCAAATTCGCGGGTCTCGCCCTTCTTCATATCAGATACCCAATCCTGAGTCTGTACGGTTCCGTCAAGGCCGTCGAGAGTACGGAATGTGCCGCCGAGATTGCCTTTGGACTCCGTTCCGGGTTTCCACGTGAAGGCCGGATTCAGTCCTTTGGCAGAAACTATCACGAGATTGTCGGCATCGAACGGGCCGCTGCCCTTTCTGTATTCGAGAGTCATCTTTGATGTTGCGACCTTCACTTTCTTTCCTGCTGAGCTGACCTTATAGTCAACCTCCGGATATTCCCTTATGACAGCTATCTGGGAAGGTGCATCCGTAAACTTGCCGTCCGCCTGCCACTCGAGCCTTATCACTCCGTCCGTGACAACAGTGAAACGGACTGTTTCATCCTGATAAGCGATGTTTCCTGATTGTTTCTGAGCATGCAATGCAGCCGGTATCAGAGCGATCACTGCAGCCAGTAATGTTTTAAAGATATGTTTCATGATTCTAAAAGTTGATGATAGTCCATAAATTTTACAAAGATAATCATTGAACGTCAAATATGCACGCACAGACATCAATTTTAAATATGAGCAGTCCATATTTACGGTCGAATGAATTTCCCGCTTGAAAATCATTCTTTTCGGATTATATTTGCAATGACATAATTAGAAACTGTTTAAAATTTTATCATTTGAAATATTATGATAAATTTTCGAGTAGATTTTTTCTGTTTTCAGAGGAGGATAGCGGTGCTATCTGACGAGGAAAAGAGGAAAAATATGCCGAAAAGGCGCATAATAGGCAAATAGATTTATTCAGTTTCAACAATTAATGATTTTTCGGAGAAAAATTTAAACAGTTTCTTATTAAACGCTTAAAATATGAAAAGAATCATTTTTGCAGCCGCATGCCTTCTGTATGCAGCGACAGCCATGGGCCAACAGGCTCTGGTACCGGGAACAGGCCTTGTCTCCCCTGAGATCAATCCAGACAATTCGGTTACATTCAGGTATTATAATCCTAAAGCCGTGACAGTACAGGTAACCGGGGATTTTCTTCCCACTCAGGTCATGACCATAACAGCAGAGGAAGAGAAAGAAAGATGGATGTCCCGGGAGTGGCTGACCTCAAGGAAGAGAACGGTCTCTGGACATACACTACAGGCCCTCTTGAGGGAGAGTTGTATTCATATACGCTCATGGTTGACGGGAAAAAGGCCATGGACCCGTCAAACATCTATCAGAACCGTGACATCGCCACATGGACCAACATCTTCACCCTCAGCACGGAGAAGGGTGACAAGGGATGGTATTACGAAGTGCATGATGTGCCTCATGGAAATGTATCAAAGATATGGTATGACAGTCCGACTCTCGGGAAGCAGAGGAGGATGACCGTATATACTCCTGCCGGATACGAAAAGAACACAAAGACAAAATATCCGGTGCTGTATCTTCTGCACGGTTCCGGAGGAGATGAGGATGCATGGTCCGATCTCGGAAGAGCAGTCCAGATTCTTGACAATCTCATTGCTGAAGGAAAGGCTGAGCCGATGATTCTTGTAATGCCTAACGGCGTGTATTTCAACCAGGCGGCTCCTGGCGTTGCAGTGAACATGTTCCAGCCGACCATTACAAACAGCCGCTCGCAGTCAACGGCAGAAGTGGAAGCAAGCTTCCCGGACATCATGAAATACATCGAGAGCAACTATAGGGTGAAGAAGGACAAGAACAGCCGCGCCGTTGCAGGTCTCTCTATGGGAGGACGCCAGTCGGCCGCTCTTTCAAGAAAGTATCCGGACAAGTTCGGATATGTAGGTCTCTTCTCGGGAGTCGTTCCACCTCAGGGCGAGGATGACAAGGAACTTGCAGCTGTATTTGCGGCCCGGCCTGAGCTCTATTGGATCGGATGCGGAAAGACTGACGGCGTAATGGCCAATTCTCTAAAGCTCAAGGAATATTGCGAACAGAAGGGCTATCCCGTGACTTTCTATGAGTCCGAGGGCGGACATATCTGGCGTAACTGGAGAATATATCTTACCGTTTTTGCGCAGCAGCTCTTCAAGTAGAATACAAAAATACACCGCTATTTTTTCCAGAGACGGGACATATCCTCGAGGGTCTTTCCCTTTGTTTCAGGGACAAGCTTCCACACAAAGACTGCCGCTAAGACACAGATCACTCCGTATAGGCCGTATGTGAATGCATGTCCGAAATTCTCCATAGAGCCGAGGCTCATGTTGTAAAGCGGAAGGAATGTAGAAGATACAATGAAATTGAATATCCACTGGAATGCGACGGCGACAGCCACTGCAGCACCACGGATGGTATTAGGGAATATCTCCGAAATAAGCACCCAGCATATAGGCCCCCAGCTGAACATGAACGAGGCACTATAGACCATTATGCTGATTACCGCCACTACCGGAGGAACCGATGCAGCGACACTTGTCACAGCCACACCTGCCGCTCCGACAGCCATTCCAAGGGATCCGTATATGAGAAGCGTCTTGCGTCCCCATTTTTCCACAGTGAATATCGCCACGAGGGTGAAGGTTATGTTCACTATGCCCATTATCACGGTCTGCATCATAGGATTGCCCATTCCGAGGGATTCGAATATGCGCGGTGCAAAATAGAGGACAGCATTGATTCCCACTATCTGCTGGAACACGCTGAGCATGATGCCGACGAATATCACCAGCCATCCGTATGTGAAGAGTTTCTCGGACTTCTCGGCCACGGTGTCCTTGATGTCGGCAAGGATTTCCTCCGCCCTGCTCCTTCCGTTGATCTTCGCGAGGATGGTGAGAGCCTGCGAATCTCTGCCTGTCATAGCAAGGTAGCGAGGTGTCTCCGGCACAAGGAAGAGAAGCACGGTGAAGAGACCGGCCGGTACTGCCTCGCTCACGAACATATATCTCCAGCCCTTCTCTATTGCCCACTGTGCGTCTGCAGGATTCATTACTTGGTTGATGCCTTCCGCCATCTTCTGCACTACCGGTGCTATATGGTCACCGAGTATCATGAAGTTAACGAAATACACGACAAGCTGTCCGAAAATGATCGCGAACTGATTCCAGGACACGAGCGTGCCTCTGAGATTGCTCGGTGCTACTTCGGCAATGTACATCGGACATATCGCTGATGCAAGGCCTACGCCCACTCCACTGAGTACACGATAGAAGTTGAAGGCGACAAGGAGTGAGAATGAAGGCTGTCCCTTAGGAAAGAACAGGAATTCAGGATAATACGACCCCAATGCTGAGAGGAAGAAAAGGATGCCCGCAAGTATGAGGGACTTCTTTCTTCCTACACGTGAGGCGCAAAGGCCTGAAACTGCGGCTCCTATGACACATCCTATAAGCGCGCTCGAGGATGTGATTCCGTGCATGAAGTCAGTATAGACAAAGTCTCCGGCACCCATGAAGAATGCCTGCAGTCCCTTTTCTGCACCGGATATCACTGCAGTGTCATATCCGAAGAGCAGACCGCCTATCACAGCAACCAGAACGATTGAGAAGAGATAGGCTCTGCTTCCTTTTTCAGTCGTATTCATATCAGCAATACATATTTACGATGGCCTCGTAGAGTTCCTGCTTGCCTGAAGTCTGCTTCGGCTCACCCACAGTCCTGCCGTATTCATAAACCTCTTCGAAGGTCATGCCGCCTTCCTCGAACTTCTTGCCGGGACCTCCGTCGAAACTTGCATAGCGGTCCGCCACCATCTTGCATAGAGGAGATTCCTCCACAAGGGCTGCAGCGCTCTCGAGTGCGCGTGCCATTGCATCCATTGCTGCTATATGGGAGATGAATATATCCTCAAGATCGGTAGAATTGCGGCGTGTCTTTGCATCGAAGTTTGTACCACCGTTGCCGAAACCGCCGTTGCGGATGATCTGAAGCATGGCCTGAGTGAGGTCGAACGCATCGATCGGGAACTGGTCTGTATCCCATCCGTTCTGGTAATCGCCGCGATTCGCATCAATGGAACCGAGCATGCCGGCATCAACGGCACATGCGAGTTCGTGCTCGAATGTATGTCCTGCGAGTGTGGCATGGTTGACCTCGATGTTCACCTTGAAATCCTTGTCGAGCCCGTTTGCGCGGAGGAATCCTATCACAGTCTCAGTATCAACGTCGTACTGGTGCTTTGTAGGCTCCATAGGCTTAGGCTCAATGAGGAATGTGCCTGTGAATCCCTTGCTGCGGGCATAGTCACGAGCCATGCGGAGCATTGTGGCAAGATGAGCCTTCTCACGCTTCATATCGGTATTGAGAAGCGACATATAGCCTTCTCGGCCTCCCCAGAACACATAGTTGGTACCGCCGAGCTCTATTGTCGCATCAATCGCATTCTTGATCTGAACTGCAGCGCGTGCCACTACATCAAAATCAGGATTGGTAGCCGCACCGTTCATATAGCGCTTATGGCCAAAGACATTGGCAGTTCCCCAGAGAAGCCTGATGCCAGTCTCTTCCTGCTTCTGCTTGAGATAAGCCACGATTTCCTTGAGGTTGGCCTCATATTCCTCGACGGTCGCGCCCTCAGACACGAGATCGACATCATGGAAGCAGTAATATTCAATACCCATCTTCTGCATGAATTCAAATCCCGCGTCAACCTTGTCCTTGGCAGCCTGTATAGGGCACTGCGCCTCATTCCATGGGAATGTCTTTGTACCTCCGCCGAACTGGTCGGCACCTTCGGCACAGAGGGTATGCCACCATGCCATCGCGAACTTGAACCAGTCCTTCATCTTCTTGCCGAGAACTACCTTCTCAGCATCATAGTAACGGAATGCCAGCGGATTTCTGCTGTCCTTGCCTTCGAAAGGAATCTTGCCGATTCCAGGGAAAAATTCTTTTGTTGCCATAGTATTATGCTTTGATCAATATATTTCTCCATCTGTCATAAGCCTCTGCGTACTCTTCGGTGCGGGCCGGCTCGATGACCGCTATTTTTTCGAGTGTGGCGAATGCCTCATTGTTGTCCTTATAGATGCCTGCTCCTATTCCCGCACCTTTGGCAGCTCCTACAGAGCCGTCCGTATCATAGAGTTCTATGACGGCTCCGGTCAATCCGGCAAGCGTTTCACGGAAGATCGGACTGAGGAACATGTTCGCATGTCCTGCGTGGATCCTGCGGACATTCATACCCATCTGTTCCATAACATCGATTCCATACCTGAACGAGAACACAATGCCTTCCTGCGCGGCACGAAGCAGATGTTCACGTGAATGACGGTTGAAGTCAAGGCCGTGCACCGAGCATCCGACATCCACGTTTCCGAGCATGCGCTCCGCACCGTTACCGAACGGAAGTATGCTGACTCCGGCACTGCCGACAGGGGCCTTTGCCGCAAGTGAGTTCATCTGAGGATATGTCAGTTCAGGGGCCACATTACGCTTCATCCAGGAATTGAGGATGCCTGTGCCGTTGATGCACAGAAGGACGCCGAGACGCGTAAGGTCGGCGGTATGGTTGACATGGGCAAAGGTGTTGACGCGTGAGCGCGGGTCATAATTGACTTCACCGAGGACACCATAGACAACTCCGGAAGTACCGGCTGTGGATGCAATCTCACCCGGATTGAACACATTGAGTGACAGCGCGTTATTCGGCTGATCACCTGCGCGGTAGGTTACTGGGATACCCTCGGCAAGGCCAAGTTCGGAAGCAGCCGCAGACGTAACATGTCCCTGATCGGCGAAGGTAGGCACAATCTCAGGGATGAGGCTGCGGTCTATATCATAGAAGTCAAGGAGTTCCTGCGAGAGACATCCTTCCTTGAAATCCCAGAAGATTCCTTCTGAAAGGCCTGAGACCGTGGTATTGACCTCGCCTGTGAGCTTCATTGCTATATAATCTCCCGGAAGCATTATCTTATATATCCTGGAGTAAAGTTCCGGCTCGTTCTCCTTGACCCAGGCGAGTTTCGATGCTGTGAAATTGCCCGGAGAATTAAGCAGATGGGACAGGCAGTGATACTGTCCGATATTGTCGAATGCCTTCTGACCGTATGGGACAGCCCTCGAATCACACCATATTATAGAAGGTCTGAGGACTTCATGATTCTTGTCAATGCAGACAAGACCATGCATCTGATAGGATATTCCTATGGACTTGATGTCCGTCGGGTCTGTTACGGACCCTGCAAGGACTTCAGCCACAGCGGCCTTGAGATATTCCCACCACGATGCCGGATCCTGCTCCGCCCAGCCTTTCCTGAGGGCTGTCATCGGAGCCTCTGACTTAGGATAATACGCTGAAGCACAACACTTTCCATTATCCAGATCCACAAGGGACACTTTTACAGATGACGATCCTACATCAATTCCAAGACTTTTCATATCTATAAGTTTATTGAAATTTCTGATCCGTCGTAATGTACAGCCACGGTCTTGCCCTTGCCGGCCTTTGACACCGGTATGACATTGAAGGTCCTTTCCTCGAGCATTCCCGGGAAAGACCCGCGGCGTTCACCTATCGTCAGTGTCCCGGCAGCTTCGTCATAAGCGAAATCTATCATGGCACATGCTCCCTTCTCGTAATTATAGTTCACATTCTCATCCTCATAGAGGGTGAAGCTTCCGTCCGCTCCCTTATAGACATAGAGGTCGATGACCTCTGCCGGCTTCTCGTCCGACCACTGCAGGTCGGGACCGAAAGGAATGACAGAACCTGCACGTACATACAGAGGCATTCTTTCGTATGGTGCATCAACCACAGCAGTCATGCCTCCGTTGAGGAAGCGCGATGTATAGAAGTCATACCAGCCTTCGCACTCCGGGAAATAGATTTCTCTGGAACGGGCACCGTATTCATATACCGGAGCCACGAGGAAGGAAGGACCGAACATATATGTATCGCCGATGTCGGCTACCTTTCTGTCATCCATGAAATCCATCACGAGCGGACGCATTATCGTATAGTCCTCGAACCATGTCATTCCTGCAAGAGAATAGATGTAAGGCATGAGACGATAGCGCAGCTGAGTATAATAGAGTATCGACCTGTATGCAGGATGTCCTTCAGGGGCGATTTCCCAAGGCTCGCGGAAGGGATACTGGCCATGGGCGCGGTAAAGCGGGCAGAAGGCTCCGAACTGGAACCATCGGGTGTTGAGTTCACGCCACTCCTTCTGGTCGGCATTTTCCTTTCCTGTGCGGTTGAAGATGTCCTGACCTGCCACATAGCGGTTCTCGACACAGAAGCCGCCTATATCCATAGTCCAGTATGGGATTCCGCTGACAGCGAAGTTGAGTCCTGCAGAAATCTGGGCCTTCATGTCCTCCCAACGTGTGGCGATGTCACCGCTCCATGTGGCAGTAGAGTATCTCTGGAGCCCGGCAAAGCCGCTTCTTGTAAGGAGAAATACACGTCTGTCGTTGTCAACACCGCGCTGTCCGTTATATATGGCATCGGCATTGACTATCGAATAGGCATTGAAGAATTCTGTTGACGGGCCGAGTGCAGTAGGGCCGCATAGAGCCTTGCGGTAGTCCATATCGGTGCAGTCGCGGATATTAGGTTCGGAAGCGTCCATCCACCATGCATCTATTCCGAGAGGATAGTAATGCTCATACATCTGATTCCAGAACAGTTCGCGTGCACCAGGGGCGTATGCGTCATAGAATCCGTAGAGATACCCTTTGCCTATCCAGTCCCGCACTCCGTCCTCGTACGCCTTGTTGTACATCCATCCCTTCTCATTGAATTCCCTGTAATGCTCGGTATCCACATAGAACTTAGGCCATACCGAGATCATCATGCGTCCGTTCATATTGTGGATCGAGTCAACCATAGCCTTAGGGTCCGGGAAACGGGCCGGATCAAACTCGTGGCTTCCCCACGCGTCCTCCTCCCAATGGCTCCAGTCCATTACGATATTGTCAATAGGGAAATTCCTTTCGCGAAAACCTTCGAGAGCCTCGATCATCTCGGTTGAAGTCTTGTAGCGCTCGCGGCTCTGCCAGTAACCCATAGCCCATTTCGGCATTATCGGAGCCTTTCCTGTAAGGGTACGGTAACCGCTTATCACCTCATCCATATCTTCACCTGCAATGAAATACCAATCCATCTGCCGGGTCATTTCACTCCACCACTGATGTTTTGCGCGCTCTTCCGGGCTGACGAGGTCGTATGCCCTGAGGCCGCAGTAAGACACCCAACCGTCCGGCTTCCAGCTAACCTTTATCGGAGTCTTGACTCCAGCCTCAAGAGGGACAGTGAATTTGTAACTGTTCGGATTCCACGCAGTGCGCCACCGTTCAGGCACGACGACCTTGCCGTCAACGGTAACAGTCGTATATCCCGCATAATATAGAATAAACTGATATTCTCCGGACTCGGGAGCTTCTATGAAGCCTTCGTATGTGACATCGGCATTATTGAGTACGAAATCTTCCGGGAGATTCACCACCTTCTCCATTGCCGGCTCTATCAGATGCTCGAAATAAAGCTTAGGTTCGTCACGTACAAGGGTCTCACCGTTTTCTGGCACATAAGTACCTGTCAGACAACCTTCACGACCATTCTTATCATAAAGTGTAAAGACTTCACCCAGCTGTTTATAGTCGTCCGGATTTCCGAAACGCATCATCGAGTAGCTGTCCATCAGCACGCCATATCCCTTGTTCGATACGATGAATGGAACAGACACTTTGGTATTGTACTGGAAGAGTTCCTCGTTCTTCCCCTTATAGTTGAACTCGTCCGCCTGGTGCTGTCCCAGACCGTAGAACGCCTCATCTTCAGGGGAATCGAACACCTGACGGAAGGTCCATCCGCCGGTACCGTCAACCTCGATCGGCTCAAATGACTTGCCGCCTCCGGTCTCCTCGCGAAGCAGGAGAGTACCGTCAGTCGAGGTGAACCATACTTCACCAGAAGAAAGAAGGACATTGGCTCTCAGTGCAGAAGTGACCACTGTCACAGTATCGCCGCGGTTCTCCACAGCAAACGGAACCTGCTCTGCCGCCGGGAGCACTACGAGACTCTGAGGATCGGCAAATTTCCTCTCAGGAGTTGCAGACACATGGATAAGTTTTTCACCCATCACTTCGAGACGGACGAGACGTGGCCCGTCCTTGACCGGCTGCTGCACCTTTACCGTCACTGAAGAATCATCTTTCCGGTATGGATTTAGGGAACATCCGCAAACAAGTAGCATTGCAAGAAGAGCTGTACAATAATGTCGTTTTGTCATAATACTGGTCATTAGTCATGTATCATGCAAAGTTAAGGGATTTTAGTACGACAAAAAATATCACAATCTTTCGATTGTGATACTATTTTAATGAATAATGATACATTCGCTACTGACGAGGATATTCCTTTTCTATATTGGTGTGAATATCCTTGAGTTTCATTGCTATCGCGCTGAACATGACGCCCAACATCAGAAGGCCGAGCCCCGCAATGATGATTATCGTGTCTATCCCCACACTGAGAGGGTTCGCAAGGATGAGGATGGACAGGACAAGAAGAAGTATGCCTCCGCATATGACCCATGCACCTCCATGCAGCCTGAATGTCTCGAGGTCACCACCGAAAGAGATGATCATGAAGCTGTGGTAAAGAAGGCATATTCCCATCATTATAGGCAGCGCGAACAGGGTGATGCCAGGATAGACACAAAGGAAGATGCCGAGGAGAAGGTCGATGATGCCGCCGACAATCATATATCCCCGCATCATCAGATAGTTTCCACTCGTTGCCGATATGATCAGTTGAGCCGCGCCGCAGACAAGCATCAGCACGCCGAACAGGATGCTCAGGGTCACATAGCTCTCGAGAGGGAATACAAATACCGCTATGCCGAGGACAACACAGAGGATGCCTGCAAGCAGCAAGAGCCACCAATGCTTTATAGCGCGGGTGGCTCTGTCGATAAGGTTTTCAAAATGACGTTTCATAACACTAATAATTAATCAGCGTCATGAAATTTCAATTTCTGTGCTAAAACATCGATTTTACCTGATTGTAAACATTCTGTGCAGTGAAGCCGAGCTTTTCGTCGAGCACCTTGTAAGGAGCCGAGAAACCGAAGCTCTCAAGACCGAACACCTTTCCGTTCGCACCTACAAGGCCTTCAAGATTCACAGGCAGACCGGCCGTGAGTCCGAATATCTTCGCGCCGCATGGAAGGATTTCCTGCTGGTAGGATTTGCACTGGCTGCGGAAGATACCCTCAGACGGGCAGCTCACGACACGCACCTTGAGTCCGTCCTTACGGAGAAGTTCAGCTCCTGCAACGAGGGTCGATACCTCTGAACCTGAAGCCACGAGGATGACATCAGGATTCTCCTCGGAGCCTGCAACGATGTATGCTCCCTTTTCTGCCTGGGCATAGTCAGTTCCCTGAGGAAGCTGCTCGATGTTCTGACGCGAAAGAATGAGGGCTGTAGGGGTGCTTACGTTCTCCATAGCCATCTTCCAGCATTGTGTCGTCTCCTCAGAATCGGCAGGACGAAGCACAAGAACCGAATTTCTTCCATGATGATTCTTGAGCTTCTCCATCAGACGGATCTGAGCCTCCTGCTCTACAGGTTCATGAGTAGGGCCGTCCTCGCCTACGCGGAAGGCATCATGCGTCCAGATGAACTTCACAGGAAGTTCCATGAGGGCAGCCATACGCACAGCAGGCTTCATATAGTCTGAGAACACGAAGAATGTACCGCATGCTGCTATCACACCGCCGTGCAGAGCCATACCGAGGCAGCAGCATGCCATAGTAAGCTCAGCCACACCAGCCTGGAAGAATGCTCCGCTGAAGTCACCCTTGACAAAAGAAGTGGTCTTCTTGAGGAAACCGTCGGTCTTGTCCGAATTAGAAAGGTCAGCCGATGCACATATCATGTTAGGAACCTGCTCGGCAAGCTGGCTGAGGACTGCTGCGGAAGCGTTTCTCGTAGCATCGCCAGGCTTCTGCTGAACCTTTGTCCAGTCAACCTTCGGAGCCGCACCGCTGAACCAGTCAGCCTGCTTTGCCGCCATCTCAGGATTTGCTGCCGCCCATGCCGTCTCTTCTGCATGACGCTCTGCAACGATAGCCTTAAGCTCTTCCTCACGCTTTGCATAAAGTTCCTTCACTTCGTCGAAGATGACGAACGGATCGTCAGGATTACCGCCGAGATTCATGATTGTATTTCTGTAAGCCTCGCCACCGAGAGGTGCACCGTGAGTCTTGCAGTTGCGCTCGTATGAAGAATTGTCCTCCTTTCTTGCACCCTTGCCCATCACGCACTTTCCGATGATGAGTGTAGGGCGGCATGTCTCCGCCTTCGCCGCATCGAGTGCCTGACGGATCTGGGCACAATCGTTACCGTTGATCTCAATCACATTCCAGCCCCATGAACGGTACTTCATGGCCGTATCCTCGGTCATCACGTCACCGCACTCCGTCGAGAGCTGAATATCGTTCGAATCATAGAACATCACGAGATTATCGAGACCGAGATGTCCTGCGATGCGTCCTGCACCCTGTGAAATCTCTTCCTGAACACCACCGTCAGATATATAAGCATAGATAGTCTCCTTCGCAAAGGTAGGATTTCCTGTACGGGCAGCAAGGAACTTTGCAGCTATGGCAGCACCCACCGCAAACACATGTCCCTGACCGAGAGGGCCAGAAGTGTTCTCGATACCGCGCATGACGTCAACCTCAGGATGGCCAGGTGTAGGAGAGCCCCACTGGCGAAGCTGCTGAAGTTCGTCAAGCGAAAATCTGCCTGTCAGTGCAAGCTGCGCATAAAGCATCGGAGCCATGTGGCCGGGATCAAGGAAGAATCGGTCACGTCCCTCCCACTTAGGATCGGCCGGATCATACTGGAGATACTCCGAATAGAGCACATTGATGAAATCTGCACCACCCATGGCTCCGCCTGGATGACCGGATTTTGCTTTTTCTACCATAGAGGCTGCCAAGATACGGATATTATCGGCAGCGCGATTCAAAACTGTCGGGTTGTTCATGATTATGATATTGGTTAGTTTCTGTTTTCAAAACATCATACAAAGATAATATATTTACCCTTCTGCTTATGGATAATTGTGCAAATATATGCAAAAATCATCCAGACCTCCCTATACACCCTTCCACGTCGCAGGAACAGGTGCCTCTATGGTCATCTCCTCCTTCCTGACAGGATGCGTGAAGGTGATGCGGCGGGCATGAAGGCTGATGCCTCCGTCAGGATTTGATCGCGGGGCACCGTATTTCAGGTCACCTTTGATAGGACATCCGAGATCGGCGAGCTGGCAGCGGATCTGATGGTGGCGGCCTGTAAGCAGTTCCACCTCCACGAGAAAGTAACGGTCCGTACGTCCGATCTGCCTGTAGTTCAGTCTGGCAAGCTTTGCATCCTTCCTTGCGGCTCCCGGTCGGCATACATACGACTTGTTCTGCTTCTCATTACGCCACAGCAGGGCTTCAAGGCTGCCCCCCGAGGGTTTCGGTTCATTGCAGACCAATGCCCAATAGAATTTATGCACATCCGACTCCCGGAACATGGCGTTCAGCCGTTCCAATGCCTTGGAAGTCTTTGCAAGTACCGTTATTCCGCTGACCGGTCGGTCAAGCCGGTGAGGCAGGCCCATAAAGACCTGACCGGGCTTGGCGTCACGCTGAGCGATGAATGCCTTGTATTTCTCGCTGAGAGGTTCGTCTCCGGTCTTGTCGCCCTGGACTATCTCCCCCACCCTCTTGTTTACGATGAGCAGGTGATTGTCTTCATAGAGTATCCTTGAGGCAAGGTCGTCGAATTCTTCTTCTGGCAGTTCTCTGTATATCATTGCTTCTTTTATAAATGGTATGCGCCTATCCTTTGCGCTCAAGGCTCAGGATGTCAGTTACGGCCACAAAAATAGCAAATATGTCATTATCCGCGTCCTGTTGACAGCCAAAAACTGACATTTTGACATATATTTTTTCTTTATCGGGGTTGGCACACCTTTCGTTATTATCCCGGCGACATCGAAAATGATGTCATCCCGAGCGAAGCAGAGGGATCTGAACCGAATAATGAATTAAAAATATAAGAATTATGGGAAAAATCATTGGAATCGACCTTGGAACCACGAACTCATGCGTGGCAGTGATGGAAGGTAACGAGCCTTCAGTCATCATCAACAACGAAGGACAGCGCACTACCCCATCGGTAGTGGCATTCACCGACGGCGGTGAAAGAAAGATAGGAAACCCTGCAAAGCGTCAGGCCATCACAAACCCTCACAAGACCATCTTCTCCATCAAGAGATTCATGGGTGAGAAATACAGCC
>CAYXMV010000018.1:0-22749 GCA_964466235.1 uncultured Muribaculaceae bacterium
CTCGGTGACCTCGATGCTCTCGCAGCACTCAAGAGCCAGCTCGAGAACAAGTAATCTCACATGAATTTCACTCTGAATGTATTGGGCACGGCTTCTGCCCTGCCCACTACAGAAAGATACCCGAGCGCCCAGGTACTTGATGTACGTGGGCGCTTGTTTATGATTGACTGCGGCGAAGGTGCACAGATGCAGATTCGCAGGGCCGGACTTTCATTCCTGAAGATAGAACATATATGCCTTTCTCACATACATGGGGATCATCTCTTCGGGCTTTTCGGTCTGCTGTCCACGATGAGCATGCTCGGACGCACGTCGGACCTTCATATATATGCCCCTGAGACTTTCCGTCCTGTCCTCGGATTCTTCCTTGAACACTTTGGCGAGGGCATAAAATATAATATCGATTATGTCGTATTGGATATGGCGCAGCCGCAGGTAGTATATGAAAACAGGTCCGTCGAACTGCTGGCCTTTCCTCTCCGCCACAGAGTCATGACCTACGGTTTCATAATAAGGGAGAAACAGCCTCCGTTCAATGTCCATAAGGAAGCCATCGCCCGTTATGGACTTACTATAGCGGAAATCGGTGCTCTGAAAAGAGGGGAGGATGTCGTGAGGCCTGCAGGAAAACTTGCGCATCCGTGCATTGAGAATGAGTTCAAGCCATGTTCCGGTACCGATGAACCGATGGTTATATCCAATGCGGAGGCGGCTTACAGACCATACGAACCGCGCAGCTATGCCTATTGCAGCGATACCGCTCCTTTTCCCGAACTGGCGGACTGGGTGAGGGGAGTGACTCTTCTCTACCATGAGGCGACCTTCCCTGCCGAGATGGCTGAAATGGCCGCAAAGACCTTTCATTCCACGACGCTTCAGGCTGCCCGGACAGCAAATGATGCCGGTGTTGGCAGACTGCTTGTCGGACATTACTCATCACGCTATCCTTCAGTGGCATTCTTCCTCGACGAACTCCGTTCCGTCTTTCCGGAATCTGTTCTGGCCCATGATGGAGACATCATCGAAATATGATGAATCATGCCGTCACGCCGTAGGAAGGTTCGTCACGCCGAGCGAAAATTTTCCCGTCATACCGAGCGAAGTCGAGGTATCTTAAAATATAATTAGTACCTTAGCAGAATATGAAACGATTGACATCAATAATACTCGCAGCCCTCTGCCTGACCCTCACGGCCTCGCAGACTCCGGCCCCGGAAAAGACCCCTCAGGTCATATACATAGAGCAGTTTTCCTCACTCGCAGTGGAGGAAATGTACCGCAGTGGAATCCCCGCGAGCATCACTCTCGCCCAGGGACTTCTCGAATCCGGCTACGGCCTTTCCGAACTTGCCGTCAAAGGCAACAACCATTTCGGGATCAAGTGCCACAACAACTGGACTGGCGGCAGGATGTACTTTGACGATGACAAGAAGGGTGAGTGCTTCCGAAAGTATAAGAGTCCAGAGGAATCCTATCGTGACCATTCAGACTTCCTGCGTTATCGTGACAGATACAGATTCCTGTTCGATTACAAGATAACTGATTATAAATCATGGGCATACGGTCTGAAGAAAGCTGGCTATGCAACCGACCCTGCCTATCCTAAGAAACTCATCAATCTGATTGAGACCTACGGGCTTCATGAGTATGACAGGAAGCCGGCATCTTATGCCAGAAATGAGAAGAAGGCTGCTAAGAAGTCAGAGGCCGGGTCTGGAAAAAAGACCGGAAAAAAGACCGGAAAGAAGGACTCGGAAGCTGAAGCGGACAAGCTGCCTCCGACTCCTGCGGAGGCCGAACAGGTAAGGCCTCTGACAGATACCCAGCGTCAGGAATTCCATTTTTCCCTGACCCGCCAGATGTATTCTCAGAACGGCGTGCCTTTTGTCTATTCGGTAGAGGGTGAGACCTATCAGACCATAGCTGCTTCCAACAATCTCTTTGAACGCGAGATCCTTAAGTTCAACGACGCTTCCAAAGACGAGGAACTCAAGCCGGGCACCGTGGTATATCTCCAGCCCAAGAAGAAGCAGGCTGCCAAAGGATTGGAAAAGCATGTGTTCGAGGACGGGGATTCTATGCGGTCCATAGCCCAGAGATTCGGTGTAAGGCTTGACAGGCTATATAAGATGAACGGAATGCCGGAAGGATATACACCTAAGGAAGGCGATATAATTAGATTGAGAAAATGATATTGAAGATAAATAAATGGATGGTTGCGGCCGTTGTGCTTCTTGCTGGAGCGGCTGGTTTCGCGGCAGGACGATATGTGGGTGATTACAGGAAGGCGAACTTCACCAAGAAATATGTGCTGTATGTCCGTCCTGACATGACGGCGGAACAGGTCAAGGATTCACTCGCGGCAGGGGCAGGTGTCCTTCGTCCGCGCAGCATTGACCGTACTTTCAGGAAGATGGAGGTCGAGGCAAAGATGAAACCGGGCAGATATGTCATAGAGCCCTCAGCATCAAGTATATACGTTGCCAGAATGCTGGTCTATGGCTGGCAGACCCCTCAGAACCTTACCCTTTCCGGCACAATCCGCAGCAAGGGCAGCATAGCGAAGAAGATCAGCACTCAGATGATGGTTGATTCAGCGGCCATGGACAAGGCTCTGAACGATACGGCTTTCCTTGCCGGATATGGTTTTACGCCAGAAAATGTGTTCGCCCTCTTTCTTCCGGACACTTATCAGATGTATTGGACTGCTGCCGTGGAGGATATATTCGGTCGTTTCAGGAAGGAGTATGACGCATTCTGGAATTCGGACCGTCTTGCCAAGGCCGAAGCTCTGAATCTGACTCCGATGCAGGTGTCGATAATGGCATCAATAGTCAATGGCGAGACCCTTCAGGCTGCTGAATATCCCGTTATAGCCGGAGTCTATCTGAACCGTTACCGCAAGGGAATGAAACTTCAGGCAGACCCGACCGTAGCCTTCTGTTTCGACTATACTCTGGACAGAATCCTGAAGAAGCATCTGACGGTGGATTCACCGTACAATACCTATAAATATAAGGGTCTCCCGCCAGCTCCGATCAATGTCCCGCCTAAGGCCTGTATAGACGGAGTCCTGAATCCTGACAGGCACGGCTATCTATATTTCTGTGCAAGCCCTGACTTCAACGGCACTCACCGTTTTGCAGTAAGCTATAACGAGCATCTGCGCAATGCCCGTGAATTTCAGCGTGCTCTGACCGCCCGGAACAAGGCTAAGGCCGCCGCTGCGCAATAGGATGGGAATCTGTTATCTCATTCTAAAATGAAACCGGAAGAACACCATGAACGGAAGGAGCCATCGGAGTCATAGATGAGGCATCCTTCGAGATCCGGCCGGGATTCGAGAAATTCTATCGATTCTTCAAGACCGATCGCCATGCAGTATGTCGCATAGGCGTCTGCCATCATGGCGTTGTCGGCTACTATCGTGGCACTCAGCAGATTGTGGCTTACCGGACGGCCGGTGCGGGGATCTATTGTATGTGCGTATTTCTTTCCGTCCCTGACATAGAACTTGCGGTAATTCCCTGAGGTGACTATGCCGTGGGGCCCGGCCGGGGCCCGGAAAATGCCATGTATTTCGCTTCCGGGTTCCTGATTGCCGTCAAATGGACGGTCGATTCCCAATGACCACGCCTGCCCCGACGGGTTCAGGCCGTCGCAGAATATTTCCCCTATATCGACAAGCATGTCCTTGACTCCGATGCTGTACAGGTATCGGGCCACTACGTCGCAGCTGTATCCCTGGGCAATGGCATTGTAGTTGAGTTTCGGCAGTACGGCATTCTCATCATCATTTCCTTCGTTCAGGAGCATGGCCGAGCCGTCAACCGTCCCGTCCTCGTTCAGAACAGACCACATGTCCTTCACCATTCTGTCCATGCCCGATGCTGCCTTCACCTCAGCTATCCTCTCCTCCGATGGGATCCCGCCTTCGGCAAACCCGAATCCCCAGAGGTCAAACAGCGGTGCAGAAGCTACATCGACCACACCGGATGTCTCGTCATAGATCCTGCATGCGTGTGCATAGATGTCTAAGAAAAGGCTGTCCGGACTGATGACTTCTCCTGCATTGAACCTGCTGAGAAGCGACTTCTTGTTATATCCGGAGAGGGAGTTGTCGATATTGACGAGAATCGCATCGACGGAATCACGGATTTCTTCCGGACTCACATCCACACCCTTGAGGTTGAGCTTTACTGAATATGTGCCCCCCTGTGCAAAGCCCGTGATTGTCATGTAGCGGTCTCTTTCCGTGCATGAGGCGGCCATTATGACGGTCATTAACAGGGCAGCGGACGCCCATCTGATACATGCTGATGCTGTTCTCATATTTTTTCTCCATATAAGCCGATAAGGCAAAGTATTTGCACAAAGGTAGCGGTTTTTCCAATTAAAATGACCATATTTGCAGTTTTGTATAACTAAATCGAAAGGAAAAGAATGAGTCTTAGAAAACTTCTTTTGCTCGTAGCAGCCGTAATGGCTGTGGTTTCATGTAAGGATGATGAGGAGGAGATACTTCCTTCGCTTGAAGGAATGGTGGCGTTCTATGCGCCGGATTTCATTGAGCCGGGAAAGACGCTGACCATGACGCCCAAGGGTGTCGAGCATCCGGAAGACAAGGGGGTCGGATATTATTGGAAGGTATCGCCGGGCAGTTATGTGGATACGGTAAGATACGAGAACGGCCTCACGATTGACGGTAAGCCTTCCGACGGAACATTGACATATACATTCCCTGACAGCCTCGCCACCTATACGGTGACGTGCTATGCTTTTGCCAGCGGTTACAGCGGTCTGTCGGGAAGTCAGGTCGTGACTACGGTCAAGGGTGGCATCGCCGGTTCCGTAACCGGTACCGGCATTTCTGTCAATGACGATCATGTCACTGTGGATGGAAATAACTATTACTATGTCAGGATAGGTGCTTTGGACTGGTTCCGTAACAATCTTCTCACAGGTCAAGGCGGTGCTGCCTACGCCAATGTGGAGGTTATGGCCGATGTGCTCGGCAAGTTCTATTGCCATGATGACGCTCTTGCTGCGTGTCCGGAGGGATGGAGGCTTCCGACTGAGGAGGACTGGCTTTCACTTGCGAAGGAACTCGGTTCTGAGGCCGGAAAATATGAACTTATTCCGGATATGGCCTCCAAGCTCATGGTCGATGTGTATTTCAACGGAAACCAGATGTGGGAGTATTGGCCGGAGGTCGGTGAAAAGACCAATTCGAGCCGCATGTCTGTGATTCCTGCAGGGTTTGCCAATCTCGGCGTGAGGGAATCCGACGGCTCATACAGGGATGTGGAGTCGAACGGAGTGTATGAGTACGCCACATTCTGGACTGCCGACAGAGCCGATGACGGAATGGCGTACTACCGCTATCTTATCTGCGATCAGGCTGGAATGATGATAGGAAAGGGAGATCCGGAGGCATTCGGAGCAAATGTGCGCTGCGTTCGTGATGCAGAGTAAGGACAACGAATCTAATGAATCTATAATCCATGAAGAAAAGCTACATTGTAATCATTATTGTCGTCGTGATTGTTCTCGGCGGTTTCATTTGGGTGAAGAATACCTATAACGGCCTTGTGAAGGCAGATGAGGGAGTGAGCGCCGCATGGGCCCAGGTGGAGAATGTATATCAGCGCAGGGCTGACCTTATCCCGAATCTCGTGGCTACCGTCAAGGGCTATGCCTCACATGAGTCTGAAACTCTTGAAAGTGTGATTGCCGCTCGTTCAAGGGCTACTCAGGTCACTGTCGATCCGTCCGACCTTTCGGAAGATGAGATCGAGAAGTTCAATGAGGCTCAGGGGGAACTTTCAAGTGCTCTCGGCCGCCTTCTCATGATCACCGAGAATTATCCGGACCTTAAGGCAAACGAGAATTTCCGTGATCTTCAGGCTCAGCTTGAGGGTACTGAGAACAGAATCGCCACCGAGAGAATGAAGTTTAATGATACGGCCAGGAGCTATAACACCAAGGTGAGAAGCTTCCCGACCAATATCATCGCTTCGATGTTCGATTTTGAAAAGAAGGGCTATTTCGAGGCACAGGCTGGTGCTGAGACGGCCCCTGAGGTAGAGTTCTGATCCAGTGAGACGAAATGTTGTAATATCATTTAGGACACCGCTTCTGATGCTTTCAGTTGCGGTGTCGTTGCTGACGGCCCTTTCGGCTTCGGCCATTCCTTCTCGTCCTGCGCCTCAGCGCCTTGTAAACGACTTTGCCGATCTCTTCACATGGGAGGAAGAGGCTGATCTCGAGAGGACTCTTGTGGCTTTTGACGATACCACATCCAATCAGATAACCGTCGTGACCGTCAAGGATCTGGAGGGGTATGACGCTGCGGAATACGCCACCCGCATAGGACTGGAGTGGCAGGTCGGCTCGGCAGAGTTCGACAACGGCGTGGTCGTTCTTGTGAAGCCTAAGACGGATGACTCCTCCGGTGAGGTGTTCATCGCTGTCGGCTATGGACTTGAAGGCGCGGTTCCGGACGTCTATGCGAAGAGGATAATCGAGAATGAGATGATTCCCTGTTTCCGCGAGGATGACTATTTCGGAGGAGTGGCCCTGGCCTGCGGTACCCTGATGCAGCTTGCAAGCGGTGAGATTTCCGAGCCACGCGATTCTGAAGATGAAGGGCTCGCCGTTCTGTTGGGCTTTCTCTTCGTTGTAGTCTTGACCATTATAATTTTCGCCGCTATCTTCGGCGGAAAGAACGGTGGCGGCGGCAAAGGAGGCGGCAATGTCGATAAGGATGCCGCAGATGTCATCGGGACCATCCTTACATACGGCTCTTTGATGGGGAAGGGCGGCGGCCGTTCTCATGGCGGTTTCGGAGGCGGAAGCTCCGGCGGAGGCGGCGGTTTCGGCGGTTTCGGAGGAGGTTCCTTCGGTGGCGGCGGTTCCGGTGGCCGTTGGTGACATTCCATCACATCTGTGAAATGATTTCCAAAGCCCTGATCAGCAGTCCTGTAAGCCATTCGGTGATGCGGACAAGCAGGTCAGGGCATATTCCTGCCCCGGACAGGACCAAGGTTGCAGCCCCAGCAGGCATTATCATTCCGGTCAGAGGCAGTGCAATAAGATTTGTCAGGAGGAAATATTTCGGGAATGTCCCGAAATACAGGAAGGCGACAGGGCCGGTCGTGATCTGACATGCTATGGACATGGCAGCCGAATTCCATATCCGTCTCATCGGCCGTGATATGACCTTCGATGCAAGCCTTTCCGATTTTTCTTCAGGCCACATCTCCTTGAGATATGGAAAGATGAACGCAATGCCGGCCATCGCCGCGTATGAGAGCTGAAAGCCGACCGAACGTATGTCAGAAGGGGATATGCAAAGATGTATTATGAGGACAGCCATCAATGTGTTTCCGGTGCTGCGGTATCTTCCGTACAGCTTTGCCGCCTCATTGAGGACAATGAACAGGAAGGCCCTGACTATGGACGGTCCGGCCCCTGTGGCCAATGTGTAGAAACCGCAGAACAGTACCGTCAGCAGCGACTTCACCCTGACAGCAGCCGGCCCTGAACCGATGACAGCCAATATCTTTCCGGTCATCATATAGATCACTCCGAGATGGAGTCCGGACAGGGCGAGTATGTGTGAAGCGCCGCTTTCCCGGAAGGCGTCCGTCACGTCGGCGGGCATTCCGCTTCTCTCACCGGTCAGGACAGCCTTGATGAAGGCGTTCGTCCTCGGATCCTTGAACGGTATCCCGTCAGCCGCCCTTTCCATAGCTTCACCGGCCTTTCCGGCAATGGCTGCAAGTCCTCTTCCTGCCATGTCCGATACCGACGTCTCGTTGGCTATGAGTCCGCATAACGCTCCGGCACCCAATGCGGTCAGTCCTATTGCTGTCCATGTGGCTGCCGGGGGCCATTCTCTCCTTGTCGGAGAAGTAAGCATTATCCAAGGTACTGCAAGCAAAAGGGTTGTGATGATGCAGGCGATGATGCTGCCGGAAGAAGTTCCTGCATAGACTGCTGCGGCTGTGCCGGCAGCGAAAGGAAGTGCAAAGCCCGCGATGTCTCTCTCCACTGTCATTTGGTTCCTGTTTTTTGCTAAAGTAGCGATTATTTTTATAACTTTGCAAAGATATGCCTGAATTTTTTATAAAATTCATGGGAATGAATTGAAATCAGAATTAAATATTAACGATATGATCATTTTAGTACTCAATTGCGGAAGTTCATCTCTGAAGTATCAGCTTCTTGATATGAAGAATGACGATGTATATGATCTGCTCGCCAAGGGTCTTGTCGAGAGGATCGGTATGGAAACAGGCTGCCTCAAACATCAGGCGACCGGAAAGGAGAAGTTCGAGAAGGAGATGCCTATAGAGGACCATACGGTCGGAATCAAGGCAGTTCTCGAGGCTCTTCTCGACAAGGAAGTCGGTGTTCTCGAGACTCTTGAAGACATTGAGGCCGTCGGCCACCGCGTGGTGCATGGAGCCGAGGAATTCGTGTGCAGTCAGCTCATAACAGATGCCGTGATTGCCCAGCTTGAGAAATGCTCTGTGTTCGCACCTCTCCACAATCCTGCCAACATCCTCGGAATCAAGGCTGTTTCTGCAGTGCTTCCGGATGTTCCTCAGGTCGGTGTGTTCGACACCGCTTTCCATCAGACAATGCCGGCATACGCCTATATGTATGCCCTTCCATACGAGTATTATGAGAAATACGGCATCCGCCGCTACGGTTTCCACGGCACCAGCCATAAGTATGTCTCGGCAAAGGGCGCGAAGTTCGCAGGCCTTGAACTCGGATATTCGAAGATCATCACCTGCCATCTCGGCAACGGAAGTTCAATCTCAGCTGTGGTCAACGGCAAGTCCATCGACACCACTATGGGATTCACCCCTCTCGAAGGCCTCATTATGGGTACGAGAAGCGGAAGCATCGATCCTGATGTCGTGACATATATCCAGGAGAAGGAGGGGCTTTCTGCATCGGAGATGAGCACGGTGCTCAACAAGAAGAGCGGTTTCCTCGGACTTTCATGTGTTTCTTCTGACGCGCGCGATCTTGACGCCGCAGCAAATGGCGGCGACTTCAAGGCGAAGCTCACACTCAAGAAGCTCACATACGAGATCACCAAATACATAGGAGCTTATGCAGCTGCCATGAACGGCGTTGACCTCATAGTGTTCACCGGCGGTATCGGAGAGAACAACAGCCGTCTGCGCCGCCGTGTCTGTGAAAACCTCACATACCTCGGCGTGAAGTTCGACTATGATGCGAATGTGGTGAAAGGAGAGGACATCATGATCTCCCTTCCTGATTCTGCGGTCAAGGTTGCTGTGATCACGACTAATGAGGAACTCATGATTGCGCGTGACACGATGCACATAGTCCAGGACGAGGAATAAGATCGGGACGAAGCAAATCTAACCACACTATACGATGTTTACAAAGTTTTCAGAAATTTTTGAAGAACTCCAAAGCCGCGGCACCCGTAAGAGGATGGTCGCGGCTTGGGGTGTTGACAGTCACACGATTGCAGCAGCGGCCCGTGCTGTGGAGCTCGGACTTGCCGATGTCACTCTCGTGGGTGATGAGGCCATGATTGCTGAAGCATGCAGGGAAGAAGGAGTTGATGTAGCCAGGTTTACAGTGGTTCACAATCCGAATGAACTTGCTTCCGTGGCTCAGGCCGTGCAGATGATCCGCGACGGCGAAGGCGACTTCCTTATGAAGGGGCTCTGCTCTACGGACAAGTTCCTCCGTGCAATTCTCAACAAGGAGACCGGACTCCTTCCGCCGAAGGGTACCCTCACGCACTGCACCACTCTTGAGATTCCGAGCTATCATAAGCTCCTGTTCGTGGGTGATGTTGCCGTGATCCCGGCACCAGATTTCAAGCAGAAGCAGATAATCCTGGATTGCCTTGTAAGGACGGCGAAGGCTGTGGGCGTCGGGACACCTAAGGTCGCGGTCATCGCGGCGACAGAACAGGTGCTCACCAGTCAGCCGGCATCAGTCGAGGCTGCAATGCTTTCCAAGATGGTCGAGCGTGGTCAGATCAAGGGATGCATTGCCGACGGACCTCTTGCCCTCGATGTAGCCATAGATATGGAATCGGTTCAGATCAAGGGACTTGTAAGCCCTGTAGCGGGAGATGCTGACTGCCTTCTTTTCCCTAACATCGAGTCCGGAAATGTATTCTATAAGGCCAATTCCAAACTTGTTCCGGGGGTGAAGCAGGCCGGTATCCTTGTCGGAGCCAAAGTACCATGCGTGCTTTCGAGCCGCGCGGACAGCATCGATACGAAACTCAATTCAATCGCTATCGCCGCAATGTCGGTCAGATAGTCTGCAATAAGAAACTGTTTAAAATTTTATCATTTGAAATATTATGATGAATTTTAAACAGTTTCTAAGAAGCCGTCTGAAGTTATTCAAGACGTATTCCCAAAGTAATAACCGGAAATGAAAGGAAGAATATTGGTCATAAATACCGGCTCCACATCCACGAAGATAGGATTCTATGATGCCGGCATGATGCTCTTCGAGCAGAACCTGACCCATTCGGCTGAGGAAATCGCAAGATATGAGTCAGTGATGGATCAGACGGGAATGCGCCGTGATGCAATCACTGCCTTCCTTGCTGAGAAGGACATCACACTTGATTCCATCGATATAGTGATGGCCCGTGGAGGTCTCATAACACCGATAAAGACGGGAGTATATGAGGTCACTCAGGAAATGCGTGACGCCCTGATGTCCGGAAAGGACGGTGTCCATGCATGCAATCTCAGTGCTCTCATAGCCGATGACATAGCCGCTGATATAAACAGGGCGGTTCCTGCAGCCGGCTGCAAGGCATATATAGCGGATCCTCCTATGGCGGACGAGATGCTCCCGGAGGTGAAGGTGGGAGGAATACCGGAATTTGAACGTAGGACACTTTTCCATGCATTGAATTCCCGTGCCATGGTGCGCAGATATGCCCGTGGAATAGGAAAGACCAACAGGGATGTGACGGTGATCGTTGCTCACATGGGAGGCGGTTCTTCTGTGTCCCTGCACCGCAAAGGTCTGGTCATAGATACCAATGATGCTCTCGGTGGTGACGGTCCTATAAGCCCTGAACGTGCCGGTTCGGTACCGGGATTCCCACTCGTGGAAATGTGTTTCAGCGGCAGATATACAAAGGAGGAAATCAAGAAGAAACTTGTAGGTAAAGGTGGCGCAGTGGCGTATTTCGGGACGAATGATTTCCGCGAGACAGCTGCACGTGCTGAGGCAGGAGATGAGGCCTGCGCGACTTTCCTCAAGGGGTTCTGCGTGTCGGTCGCAAAATATATCGGGGCTCTGGCTACAGTGGCGTGCGGCAAGATCGACGCAATCATCCTCACAGGCGGCGTAGCCCACAATAAGGCCATTACGGCCGACATCGCTGACCGGGTAAGCTTCATCGCGCCGGTGGAGGTGTATGCAGGAGAAAACGAACTCGAATCCCTCGCTGAGAACGGCTATGGCATCCTTGCGGGTGAATTCGAGGTCAAACGTTATCTTCAGGATTAGAAGTTTCTATATTCCTTCGAAAAGATTGCGGCGGGGGAGCTGCCGGCTATAGGCTTCGCGGCACTGACGGAAGAGTGCTTCAGTATAGCGTGACTGGTTCGGACCTCGCCATGTGCTTGTGTTGGTGATCAGGATCCAGCATTCCCCATCAGGATATTTGTGGACAAGGGCTGTCGTACCGGAAAGGGTACCTGTCCTTGTCCATCCTTTTTCAGGATGGGTGTCGTTCCATCCGAGGGAGAAAGTGTCCTTGTCGTAATATCCGGTCATTTCAGCCACGGCCTCAGGCGATATTATGTCTGGAACTTCTGGTGAACCGTCGATCGAAGCCACGAGACGGGCAATCTCGATAGGGGAGCCGCACCATGCGCCGGCACCCTGGAGAAGCGGTATGTTGTTGCCTCCGTAGCAGCGCTCCACCATTACGCCGCTGTCGGTGTATTCCTCGATGAATTTGCCGTCACCTTCATGGGTGTAATATCTCACTTCGTTCGGTCTCTTGTCTTTATAGTAGCTTCCTGCAATGTGCATGTCGAAGCATCCTGCCGGCTCGAGCACCGCCTCCCTGATGAACTGTTCGTACGGCATTCCCGATACCTTCTCTATGATCTCAGACAGCAGGAGGTAGCCTAAATTGGAATATTTCTGCCATGATCCGGGCTGGAAACGCAGGCGGCGGTTGAGAACCACACTGTAGAAATCCTCTGCCTCAGGAGCATGATCCAGCCGGAGCTGATGCTTTACGTCCCGGGATGAGAAAAGAGGATCGCGCGAGAACCCGGCCTGATGTCTCAGAAGGTGTTCTACTGTGATCTTCTTATAGTCCTTATGCCTTATGAGTGAGGTGAATAAAGAGTCGTTGAGTATGCCGGCAGGGCCGAATACCGTGTCACGGATGCTGAGCGAGTCCCTGTCCTGCAGGACCATGATGCCGGCTGCCGTGATGAGTTTCGACACAGATGCCATACGCATGATATGTCCAGGCTCCATCCCTATTCCGAGATTCTCGTCCGCCCATCCGTATCCTTTCGCATAGACGAGTGAGTCATTGCGTGTTATTGCAAGCGAAGCACCTTTCATCTGCCATCTGCGGATATAGCTTTCCACCTTCTTGTCGAGGCCGGCAAGCTCGGGTATGTCGGACATGGTGTTGGTGATGGTATCGTTAAGCCTGATGAACTGCACTTCATCGACGGGAGCCTCCGCACGGCTTCCACGCCCGGGAATGATACAGAAAAGGATTGAGAACAGTCCGAGCAGGGATAATACAAGAAGAATCTTCTTTTCCATACCTTATATGAGCATTCCTGCCCTGCGGGCATAGTCGATGATGAAGTCTGCGGTGCCATCTATGCCGAGTATGCTCGAGTCGAGGCACAGGTCGTATGTGGAGGCCATGCCCCAGTTGCCGAAGGTGTAGTAATTATAATACTCCTCCCTGCCCCTGTCCTTCTTCTCCACGAGGGCGGCTGCCTTCTCTTCCGTCAGCCCGGCACGCTCCATTACGCGGGCGACGCGTACCTCGACCGGTGAGGTCAGGAATACATCCAGAGTGCATCCGCGTTCACGCAGCACATAATCCGAACATCTGCCCACGATGACCGCCGGGCCTTGTTCTGCGATCTGCCTTATGGTCTCGCACTGGATTCTGAAAAGATCCTTGTCGCTCATGAGATTGTCGGACTCGTTGATGAATCCTCCGGAGAATATCGACGAAAGGGAGAAAAAGCGTTTCTTTTCGTCGCTCTGCACGAACAGCTCGGCGCTGAATCCGCTGTCCTGAGCCGCCTTTGTTATGAGCTCGCTGTCATATACCGGAATCCCGAGCTTGCATCCGAGTGCGTCCGCCACGGCCTTTCCGCCGCTTCCGAACTGTCGTCCTATTGTTATGATAAGTTTCTTCATATATTTAAATCTGGCTTCCTAAGATCGACGGGTCGTCTCCGTCATTGAGTTTTCCTAATTTCTTGAGTAGTCTGCTCAAGAGAATTATTGTAAGTATGCTTGCGAGACCGTCTGCCACGGGATAGCTCATCCAGATTCCCTTGTCATCGAATACCATAGGCAGGAAATACAGACATGGCAGCAGGAACAGGAGCTGTCGTGAAAGCGACAGGATTATTGACTTGCGTACCATTCCGAGACTCTGGAAAAGGTTTGAAGATACTATCTGAAAGCCTACGATAGGCAGCATTATGTTCATTATCCTTATGCCTGACGCCGAGAGGTCGAGAAGCTGGGCGTCGGATGTGAATATGCCTACGCTTGCGCGCGGGAATATCTCCGTGATGAGGAAGCCGAGTATGGTCACGACCACAGCCAGCTTTGCTGTTTTCCAATAGACTCCCTTCACCCTGCTGTATTTTCTTGCACCGTAATTATAGCCGGCTATAGGCTGCATACCCTGGTTGAGGCCCATGCATATCATGATGAACATGAAGTTGATACGGTTGCAGATGCCGTAGGCTCCGATTCCGAGGTCACCGCTGTATTTGCGGAGCTGCTGGTTGATGAAGAGACTGACGAGGCATGCGGCCGAATTCATGAGGAAAGGACCGAAGCCGATTGCAAGCGAATCCTTCGCGACTCTCATGTCGAGCCTGAATATGCCCTTCTCGAAATGGACCTCCTTCTTCCTGTCGTTGAAATGCGCCAGCACGACGAAGAATGCCGCTGTCTGCGCAAGCACTGTAGCCCATGCGGCTCCGGCGATGCCCATGTCGAATACAAATATGAATACAGGGTCGAGGACCGCATTCAGAATGACCGTGAATATGGTCAGTCCCATCGCCTTGCGCGGATTTCCCGTAGATCGCATGGCGGCATTGAGGCCGAAGTACAGATGTGTGATTACATTGCCGTAAAGAATGACCTTCATGTATTCCTTGGCGTATGGGAGAGTGTTTTCGCTGGCGCCGAAGAAATAAAGGATAGGGTCAATGAAAATCAGGGCGACAAGCATGAAAGCGAGGCCTATTATCACATTGAGGGACACCACGTTGCCCAACACCTTGCTGGCTGCGGAATAGTTTCTCTGTCCGAGAAGTACCGAAAGCATGGTCGCGGCTCCTGCTCCTACGAGGGTACCGAAGGCCGTTGAGAGATTCATGAGCGGAAAGGTGACGGCAAGACCTGAAATTGCGAGAGGGCCCACGCCCTGACCGATGAATATGCTGTCAACCATATTATAAAGCGAAGCTGCTATCTGAGCAATTATCGCCGGAAGGGCGTATTGCTTTAGCAGCTTGCCTATTTTCTGTGTCCCGAGTTCTGATGAAATCGATCTGTCCTGCGTCATCTCAGTCCTCCGGTGCGGCTACAAGTTCGATCTCGAAGATGAGAGGTGCATAGCCCGGAATGGCTGATCCGTTTCCGCCCGTGCTGTAACCGAGCTGTGACCAGAAGATTCCGACGCCCTTCTCATTGCTGCTCATCTGTTTGAGGGTCAGGGCGAATCCGTCTATGATTTCGTTTCCGTCAAGCTTGATGTCGTTGTAATCTGCCGCCATCTTCACCGGTAGAGGTTCATAGCTCTTTGTTGCCGAATACAGTCCGTTGTCCTTTGCAACCTTTTCGAGGGTCGTGTCGAATACGAGGCCGTTAAGCAGCTTGCCGGTATAGTTGATATAGACTGTGGTGTCGTTCTTCAGGGTGTCGGCCACTGTAGGAGCCGTCAGTTCCTTGTAATAGAATCCCTGTCTGAGCGAGTCCGCTGCAGTCATTCCTTTATATATATCCTGATTGGCGGCAAGATACTTGCCGATCTGTCCGATCTCCCAGACATAGATGCTGTCAGTGAAGTCTGCCACGCTGATCTCATATATCGCTGCAGATCCGTCGGTACTTGTCTCAAGATATTCTTCTTCAGTCTCATACACCTTGTAGCTCATCAGCCAGCTCGGGATGATGACTTTCTTTCTTCCTCCGACCTTCATGCCTATGAGGGCTTCGTTTATTCCTGCCTGGAGCACTCCTTCTGCAGTGAACCATTTTGCAGGGCCGTAGTATGTCGTGGTGTCGTATGTGCCCATCTGCTTGGCGGTCGCCTTGTCAGTGTATGACGATATGTTTCCTTCAAGGTCAGTGATGACATAGTCAACGAATGCGCATCCGTCCTCCCTCACCTCTGCTCCCGTGCCTTCTGTCTCTTCGAGCACATATATGCCTAAGCCTGTCGGCTTGATGTCCGGATGGTTGACATGAAGCCAGGCGTCGAAATATCTCTTGTTCGCATCGTTTACTCCGGTCTCGGGAGTCTTGGCGCAACTGAAAACGCAGATTGCCGCTGCAACGGTTAATGCTGTTGAAAGTGTTCTCTTCATCAGTTTGAATCAAATTTGACCTGCAAAGATAGTAAAAATAGTGATTGGCCCTAATCATTTGTGACGCTGACCACCCAAATCTTATAGAGCAGGGCAGACTTAGCAGGAATCATGCCAAATGTCTTGTTGCCGAAGCCGTACTTGCCGCTGAAAACGATCTCGCATTCCTCTCCGGCCCGTACGCCCGTCAGTCCTTTGCGCAGACCGTCAAGAAGTTCGGCTTCCGTGATGTTGATCTCCATCAGATTGTATTCCGGGTCGGTGAGATTCCATCCCGCCTGTTCGGCTGTGGCCTGATGGTTGGTCACGAACATGTTGGAGGCGCTGACGCTTCCGCTGAATGTATATCCTGCATAATAGAATCCCACATGACCGTCCGCCCGGAGCTCATCGCCAGTGCCTTCCACTGTCACGAGCCTGTTGGAACCGTTGTTCCTTACTACCCTGAGGGTGTCGGGGTTCCCTTCGCTGTCTTTCACGATCATGTTCTTGCTTATATATTGATCTATCTGCGTCTCCTGCTTGGTGTATGTCACTTCGAGCTGCTCCTTCACGCAGGAAACGGATGCAAGGCATGCAATGATGAGTGCGGTTATGTAAATTCTGCTATTCATTTTCTTCTTTAAGGAATTTTTGTGTATGCTTTTCGATGTATCCGGCGGCTTCGCTTATGTCCTTGATGTCGGAAGGCATATAGAGCTTGCCTCCGGCGGCATTCTCATGTCCGCCGCCGTTGAAATATGTGCGGGCGCATCTGTTTGCGGAAGTGCCTTTCTTCGACCTTATGGATACCCTTGCCTTGTCACCCTCTTCTTTCAGCAGAAGGCTCATGCGGACAGTCTCGATCGAGAGCGGCATGTTCACGAAACCTTCGGTCTCTCCTTCCTGTATGTCGTACTGCTTCAATGTCCTGCTGTCCAGCACTATGTATGCCACTCCAAAGGAAGTCACCTTCATGAGGTCCTTCAGCACGAGACCCATGAGTCTCAGTCTGTTCTCCCGGTAGCGGTTGTAAATCTCCGATATTATCCTGTCACGGTCAACTCCTGCCGCAATCAGCTCGGATGCCATCCTCAGTGTGGAAGGATAGGTCGAGTTGGCGAAATTGTTCGTGTCCGTCGTCATTCCGGTCATCAGGGCAGTTGCGGCTTCCGGCGGCAGCTTCGATGCATCTCCGTCTATGCCCGCGGTCTGCATCAGTATGCTGTATAGAAGTTCGGATGCGGACGATATGTCGGTCTTCGAGAAACAGAGGCTGAAACTTTCTGAATCGGGATTGAGGTGATGGTCTATCAGAATCTTGCGGGCCTTTGATGCGGAAAGAGGTCCTTCCAGCTTGTCTGTCCTGTGGAATGCGTTGAAGTCGAGGCAGATGATGAGGTCGCTTGCAGCGATGATCTTCTCAGCCTCTCCGGGAATGTCCGAACATGTAGTTGTGGCCGCCTTTGCCTCTTCCGTCATAATGAAGGACAGGTAATTCGGCCATGGGTCTGACAATACAATGCGGGTGTCGCCTTTCCCCTCGGACAGAAGGAAATGGAACATGGCGACACAGCTTCCCATCGCATCACCGTCAGGTTTCGCATGACTTACTATGACCGGTCTGGATGAGGCTGATATTGCCGATACCAATAGCGTTATGTCGGATGAATTGAATCCAGCCATTTGTTGCATATCTTTTTTGATGGCGCAAAATTACAAATTATATTGCATTTCATAAATCAATTTCCTAACTTTGTCCGGAATTTGGAGGAAAAAATAAAACAATACCATAATGAATTCAATTATCAGAAAGGTTTTCACCTATTTACTTCTCCCAGCAGCTATCGTGGGATTGACTTATGCTCTCGTAACGAGCGTTATGGAGCCTGTAGAGTTCAACAAACACAAGGCATATCGTCAGGATATCGCTGTCCAGAGGCTTAAGGACATCCGTGACCTTCAGGTCGCATTCAAGAATGTGAACGGTCACTACACGGCTGACATCGATTCCCTCAAGGCTTTCTACAATGAAGGCAAGATGCAGGTAGTGATGCAGATCGGATCAAAGGACGACTCTCTCGCAATGGCTCATACAGATCAGATCAAGAGAAGATACCGTGGACTCAAGGCTGACGCTCTCAATAAGAAGCTTCATGAGCTTTATCTTGCAGGTGAGCAGAATCTCGTGTTTCAGGTCAACAGCGAGATCGCAGTGAAGGATACGCTCTTCAATGACCGTGACAATTTCCGTGTTGACTCTCTTGCATTCATTCCGTTCTGCGGAGACTCTGTCATCATGGAGTCAACTGTGAAGAAGGTATCAGGTGTGAACGTTCCTCTCTTCGAGGCCAAGATGCCATGGAAGAAGCTCCTCAAGGGTCTCAACAACCAGCTCCGCATCAATCTCGATGCACAGCTTGAGGATCAGGGCAAGTACAAGGGCCTTATGGTCGGAAGCATCGACGCCCCTAACAACAATGCAGGTAACTGGGAGTAATCTCATGTATCAGAATAATGACGGAATATCCATTCAAGTCGGCTTGAGTGGATATTCTTTTCGCTTAGAGGCCGATGGTGAGAGGCAGTCATCCGGATGGATGGGGGCTGACCGGGTATTCACGACCCCTCAGCTTCAGAAACGGTATGAAACTGTAGAAATCTCTCTCTTCACTCCGAAGGCCACTTTGGTGCCGGAACAGTTCTATGACCATGAACAGAGGCGCAGAGTGCTTTCTGATGTGGTCAGGCTTGAGGACGGAGATTCCGTAGAGGCTGTGGAGGTGCCGGAATTCGGAGCCGTACTGGTCTATTCGGTAGGTTCCGGCAAGACCCTTTCGAAACTGATTTCCGAGACTGTTCTCATGACTGACGGTACAAGAGCAAGGATATTTCCTGAACATTACCGGATGTTGAAGGGACTTTCCGGAATGCATGAGTACAACAAGATCGTGGCCTCTTATGCCGACGGCTATCTTTATCTCGTGATAGCTCAAGGCAGCAGCCTTCTTCTCTGCAACAGCTTCAAGGCTCCGGACTTTACGACTGCCGAATATTTCATCTTCCTTGCGATGAAGAAGCTCCAGCTCAATCCGGAGGTGTCAGTGATCAGCTTCAGGACTCCTCTCGAGGCCGATCAGGAGATGTCTCTTTACCGTTATTTCAAAAGTGTCGAACAGATATAGAAAGATGACTTTCGCAAGCACCTTCAACTTTCTGATACAAAATATCTTACAACTTGCGAAACTTAAGTAGATATGAGGATAATCGGAGGTATATACAAGGGTAAGACGATACTTCCGCCACAAGGCTTCAAGGCCCGCCCTACGACGGACTTTGCCAAGGAAGGACTCTTCAATATCCTTAACAACGAGTATGAGATGGAAGGCCTGCAGGTGCTTGACCTTTTCGGAGGCACAGGAGCCATTTCATACGAATTCGCTTCCCGTGGGGCATCGATGGTCTATTGTGTGGAGATGCTTCCCCTGCATGCGAATTTCATAAAGTCACAGGCTGCAAGGCTCGGGATGAAGAATCTCACAGTTGTGCGCCACAATGTTTTCGAGTTTCTTGAGATATGCCGTGAGAAATTCGATATAGTATTTGCCGATCCTCCATACGCGCTGGAAGATCTGGCCTCGATTCCTGATAAGGTGTTTGCCCGTGATATACTTCATCCGGGCGCCTACCTGATACTTGAACACCCTGAAGAACATGATTTTACGCATCATCCGTATTTCGTGAAGGAAAGGAAGTACGGCAATGTGCATTTCTCTTTTTTTGAGAAACCTTCTGCAGAGCAGATCTGCCGCAAAAGTAGTGTATAAACGACTATATTATGAACTTTAACCTGAAAGAAGTGTTCCAGCCCAAATTGTTCGGGCTGTTCAAGAAAGGTCGCTATGACAAAAAGACCTTCATGTCTGACCTGATCGCCGGCATCATTGTCGGCATCATCGCCCTGCCTCTCGCAATTGCATTCGGTATCGCCAGCGGAGTCACGCCTCAGCAGGGTCTGATAACCGCCATCGTTGCCGGTTTCCTGATTTCGTTCTTCGGAGGTTCCAACTTCCTCATCGGAGGACCTACCGGTGCATTCATCGTGATTGTTGCGGGCATTGTGGGCCAGTACGGCATGCAGGGCCTGATCATAGCCACCATCATGGCGGGAGTCTTTCTCGTTGTCATGGGAGTGTGCAAGATGGGAGCGATATTCAAGTTCATCCCATATCCTATCGTGGTCGGATTCACCAGCGGTATCGCTCTGACAATATTTTCTACCCAGATGAAGGATTTCTTCGGACTTCCTTTGGATCTTGAGGTTCCGGCTGGATTCATTCCTCAGTGGATATGCTATTTCCGGAATCTCGGATCGATCGATTGGGTGGAACTTGTCATGAGCCTTCTCTGCCTTGTAATCTGCTTCAGCTGGAGCAAGGTCACAAAGAAGATCCCCGGTTCACTTATAGCCTTGATCATCGGCACATTCATTTCCGTGATCCTCAGTAAGTTCGCAGGTGTGGAGCTGGCTACCATCGGTTCCAAATTCCCGGAGCTTGCAGAAGGACTTCCAATGCCTAAACCAGTGGCTCCTGAGTTCGATTACGAGACTGTGAAGGGGCTTGTTTCCCCTGCATTCACGATAGCGATCCTCTGTGCGATCGAGTCGCTGCTTGCGGCCATGGTGGCTGACGGTGCCACAGGCAAACGTCACAATGCCAATACCGAACTCATAGGCCAGGGTATAGCGAATATCGTTACTCCGCTTTTCGGCGGTATTCCTGCTACCGGAGCTCTTGCACGTACGATGGCGAGCATAAACAACGGAGGAAAGTCACCAGTGACCGGTATAATCCATGCTGTCATCCTTCTGCTGATTTATCTCTTCCTCATGCCGTATGCTGTCTATATTCCTCTTTCATGTCTGGCCGCAATCCTCGTACAGGTGGCGTATAACATGAGTGAATGGAAAACATTCAAATATCTTCTGAGAGGCGACAGGTCTGATGTGGCAGTGCTTCTTATCACATTCTTCCTTACTGTGATAGTTGACCTTACCGTGGCAATCGAGATAGGTGTCGTGCTTGCGGTCGTGCTTTTCGTTCGCCGCGTGATGCAGACTTCTTCAATCCATGTGCTTGAAGACAGCCGTGTTGCCGCTGCGGAGGATGACGAGATGGCTTCTGCCGAGGATACTGACCGTCTTGACATTCCTGCCGGCGTCGAGGTATATGAGATCGACGGACCTTTCTTCTTCGGACTCGCCAGCCGTTTCGAGGAACTTGAGAAAGTCAAGAAACCGGGCACCAAGGTGCGTATCATCCGAATGCGCAAGGTACCGTTCATCGATTCTACAGGTATCAACAACCTCCGCAACCTTTGTGAACGTACCCGCAAGAGGGGAGTGACAGTCATCCTTTCCGGTGTCACAGAAAAGGTGCGGGCTTCGCTTGTGAAGTTCGGAGTTGACAAGGAGATCGGGGCGGAAAACATCTTCCCTCATATAGTCCCTGCCCTTGCCAAGGCCACGGAGCTTGTAGGAAGATAGGTCGATGAATGCATAGGCCTGTCTTATGTGGGAAATGTATGCAGATCACATCAGGAGATGAGATACATCTTCGTTATTTGATATAGAATTGCGGATCTGGGTGGAGGATATGTCCACCATGGAGGCATCCAAGATACGGATTTCATATGCAGTGTCTTCATCCAGAAGATCCTGCTTTATTTTCTGGAGGTCGAAGCCGGTGCGGGGATAGACTGCTGTGCCGTATTCCTTCAGGATGCGGGTGTAGTCGCGCCAACGGCGGATGTCTGCGAGATTGTCTGCACCCATTATTATGGTGAAGTCGTCCGACGGTTCCCTTTCGCGCAGCGCATCTAAGGTGCGGATACTGTAATGCGGCTCCGGCATATTCAGCTCTATGTCGTCTATCAGGACTTTTCCTGCCAGTTCGGGGTGTCTCCGTACCGCCTCTACGGCAGCTCTGTAGCGTTCCTGGCCCGAGGCGCTGCTTATGTTGTCCTTCAGCGGATTCTTAGGGGAAACTATGAGGCGTACAGTATCGAAACCGGCCTCCTCTATCATATGTCTGATGATGGTGAGGTGGCCGATATGCAGGGGATTGAACGATCCGCTATATACTGCTACGGATGACATCTATTTCTGCAGGAAGGCGTTTATGATCTGCTCCGCTTCTGCGAATGCCGTTGCAAGGTCGTCATTGACAAGGACATGGTCGAACTTGCCTGATGCGAACTCCATTTCGGAGGCAGCCTTCGCGACCCGTCTCTCTATGGCTTCTTCTGTGTCTGTCCCTCTGCCTACGAGTCTTTTGCGCAGCACTTCCACCGACGGAGCCTGGATGAGGACGGAAAGAGCCTGTCCGCCGAATATCCTCTTCAGATTCACTCCTCCCTGCACGTCGATGTCAAATACTATGGCATGGCCCTTAGCCCATATTCTTTCAACTTCAGACCTGAGGGTACCGTAGAACGAGCCGGGATACACTTCCTCGTGCTCCACGAACTTGTCCTCTGCAATCATCTGCCTGAATTCGTCGGCGGTGAAGAAATAGTACTCCACGCCGTGCTTTTCCTGGCCGCGGGGAGCGCGTGAGGTGGCTGAAATCGAGAATTCAAGCTCTGGATGAAGCCCGAGGATATGATTCACTATAGTGCTTTTGCCGGCACCGGACGGCGCTGAGAAGATTATTACTTTATTATTCATAGGTATGTCATTCTGAATGATGTCAAGAATATTTTGGTTGCTATTTCAATATTCGGCAAAAATAGTTAATTTTGCAGAGTTTTGCGAAAGGTAAACGATTTTTAAACAAATTATAAGATTATGATTTCTTACAAGGAACTCGGCCTCGTGAACACCAGAGAGATGTTCGCT